>NZ_JBQFLX010000003.1:0-282890 GCF_056531525.1 Ruegeria sp. N11 | reverse complement strand
CGCGTTGTTTGCCGTGGGACTTGGGGAAGAAAGGCTCAAGACGCGCCATCTGCGCATCCGTCAGCCAAAAAAGATCAGACATGGTCACCGCCCGATTTTCGAACCGTGACTCACGCAGCCACGCGGAAATCAATGGGTCCTGACCCTAGCACGCTTAATGGTGTCCAACGATAAGGAACCACAAGATTGCGAATATCAGAAAGTGCGGGAATAGCATACTGCACCCTCGCCATGTTCACACCGCCTAAGGCCGATATGGCTCAGTGGGCATGAGACCGCCAACAAGGCGATCTACCGAAGGCGTATGGTGTTGCAGCGAACAAAACTGTTGGGCATGAGTTAATGGCTCCAAAAGAACGGACAAAAGCAAGCGGAAAACTGACAGTTTGCGGCTGTTCTTCAAGCTCCAGAACCGTTCATCAAAGAAGTTTGCGGCGATTCCCGGCTGCTTACTTGTCTTTGATCAGCATTTTTTATAATCTCTTCTCGTGTTTTGTTAGATAATTAGAGACTGTGCCAAACGTCTTTTTTTGCTCTTGTTTCAATAATGTAGAGCATAGCGCAATGACCGTTTTGGGGGTTGCTTATGTCAAAGGTTGGCGACACAAGTACGCTACCTGAAGTTGCGGGTGATGGCGGTGATGACGCGTCACAGATTCATGATTTTCTGCAGTCAGAAGAATGGCAGCAGAAGATTGAAAACGCGCGGAAACAGCGGAAGAAAAAACTTGCGGATCTTGGTCGGAACCGCAAGGAAAATCCGGACCGCGAACTTGATCAACCGGGAAAGGATCGCTCAACCAAAAGGGTGAATGAATCCAGACCACAGCACTTGTGGGACAGGCTGGAAGAAGCGCGCAGGCGAAGACAGGCGGTGCTTGCGCGTCACTCGGCTGAGGCCGAGAAGCATGCCCCTGGTGAGTCGGACGTCGGTGGTAGTGAGCAAGTTAGCAATGGTGCTGGAAGAGCAACTGCCGCTCCTTCTGAATCCCGACAACAGAAAACAGGCTCAACTGGATCCGTTCGAGAAAGACATCAACAGCTTGCGCCCAGTATTGCGTCTTTGTATGGTGCAAGATCAGAAAGAAACAGGGGCCTTGAACGTTTGTTTCCGGTTGGAGACGTTCCCGCCAAAGTCGACAGAACGAGTGTTGAACTTGAGAGTCGTGTTCGCTCGCCCTCAAGTGCAGACCAGCCGGTCGAAGATGCCGCTGAAAACATTCGCAGAAAGCTAAGTTTCCGCTGGCCCAAACAACAACAACCGCTCAGAGGCAGATTTGCGTCAGTAGCCATCGGGTGTGGAATTGGAGTCGTATTTTCATTTTCGACAATGTTTGCATTGGCCCGGTGGGAATCAAATAGTGGAGAAAAACCATTCTCTTCCAGCAGTTTGGATACAAATACTCCCCAGACCACCACACTGCCGGAAAAGAGTTCTACGCAATCAAATAGTTCGCAAATAGAGGGGCCAAAATCTCCGCCAAGTCAGGTGGTTCGGTCGTTGATGCAGCCGGATACTTCGCCGAATTCGACTTCCTTCGGGAAAATTTTGGCAACGGCAGAAAGCTCAAGCATAGTCGCGTCTGCTATACCCCTTATGAAAGAGATGCCGCTTGATCCCAAGTTGTTCGAACCAATGCTACCGCCGGTCGCTCCTTCGCTTCGTCCGGATCTGCTGACCCTTGAGACGCCAAAGCGGCCAACCGGGCCTCCCGCCACACAGAATCCACAAAGTGCCTTCCCGAATTCTGCTTGGTCTCACGATCAAATAGCGCAAGCGTTTTTGCATTTCAGAACGTCGATCGTTTTGCCTGATGTTCCTGCGATCTTCGACAGTTTGAAAGCTGTTGTCGCAAATGCGACTGATCCAGGCTCAAGCGCTCCCGAGATTTCATTCGAGCTGGTTTCATTGGTCTATGCCGAAGACCAGCCTTCTACGCTGAAACAAGCTGTGGCGTTTCGGTCTGCGCCAAGCGAAACGGAATTTGCCCTGAACAGCCTTGATAATCTACCGAAATTGAATCTCGTCATTCCAGGCAAGGTAAGTCCGCCGGACGCGCCTGATTCAAATGATCGAACAGGAATTGATCTAAGAGAGCTTTCAAAAGCCCCCTTACCAAGAACAGAAGAAGTGTCGCCAAAATCAGTGGTCAGATTGCAAGACAAATTGGAACCACCTTTAACGTCGTCTGAGACGACAGATGGCGCAGCAAAGCCGCGCGAGGACACTGAATCAGCGGAAGTGATTGCCAGCAGCGGCGGCGCAGAATTTAAGCTGTTTATACCAAACAGCCTTGGCGCACGGACAGTGAACTCAGTGGTCAATAACCTCGTAGCGGCAGGTCATGAGTTAAGTGGAACAGCGCGTGTTGGCTTTGGGGTTAAACAATCCAACGTCCGGTTCTATCACAAGGAAGATGCCGCTCAGGCAACAGCGCTTGCAGAAGATGCCGGTGCTTTGTTGCGCGATTTCACGGGCTCTAAGTCCAAAACGCAAAACGGCGTCGTGGAATTATGGTTGGCCGGCAATAATGCGACGAAACCCAAAGTAAAAAAGGTTCGTCGCAGCGCTTCTGCGACAGATCAAGTCGATCAGCTAAAAAGGCAGGTTTTAAGCAAACTAAAAACGGCAACAGACCAATGAATACCGGCCAGTTTCTGGCTGTAAGAGGCAAAAACGATGTAGGTTAACAATCGGAGATCGGGGTTTAAGATGCCTAACTCTAAACTTGTTGCGATAGTAACTGCCCTATTGTTCTTACTGCCGTCCCAGCATGTGCGTGCCGAAATTACATTGGAGCATTTGCTGACGATAGATCAGTTTTTGTCCGAGAATAACATCCAGGCTTTGTGGGATTATCTTCAAAAGAACCCAGACTTGCTATTGGGTGATGACGAATTATCACTTGAGTTGCGCAGTTTTTTTGACACCGTTTCACGGGGACAGGTGGATTACGGCTTTGCTGGCAATGCCGCAAACAGTGCAGAGGTTTCACAAGTTGGCAGCGCTGCGCTTGCCGCTTCTTCCCTGCACTGAAATTATGACGCAATTTCCAAACATTCGATATCCTAAGAAAGTGAAGATAGCATATGTTATTGAGCCCCGCTTTTTAGGTGGCACTTCCATGGCTGTCGCTGCCGAACTGCGTGTGGCCGCCGAGTTCGCTGATCTGGTGGTGCATGCCAGAACCTCAAAGATGTTTGGCAGCAGTCAGCATGTCGCGCCGGTGCTGCAGCGAGTGTTGGACGAGCTTCGTATCCCAGTGGTTTGGGACGCCCCCCGGATAAGCGCTGATTTTGTTATCTTGCACAATCCGTCTTTCCTGAAGTTTCAAAACTCTTTGAGCGCAGAGATTTATGCGCAGGAAATAATCGTTGTAACCCACGAAAACTTCTTGCGGCCGGGCGGCGAAGAAGGCTTCGACGTTTCAAACTGCCTGGATCAGATAGACTTGTCGACCCTCGCGCTTAGGAAAACGCTTGCGCCAATTTCGGCGTATAACCGTGAGACCGTTACAGGCTGGTTGTCCAAATTTCGTAAGGGCGGCCATTGGAATGTCCTGGAAGATGACTGGTTCAACATCTTTTTCAGTGACAAAGACGAACCATGCGAAAAGCCAGAGGACCGACGCGGTCGACATTCGCGGCCTGGCTTCGAAAAGTTTCCATCTGTCGCTGATCTTGATTTGTGTTTTCCCAAACACGCGAAGTCCAATGTCATTCTTGGTGCGAACGCGTTGATGGACACGGACATCGTTCGTCCGCATTGGACTTTGTTTCCATTTGACGCGATCAGTCTGGAAGATTTTTTTGAGATGATAGATTTTTTTGTCTACTTTACAGCGCCGACTTGGCGAGAGAGTTTCGGGCGCGTAATTGCGGAGGCTATCGCAGCCGGCAAGGTCGTCTTGACGGATCCGGAAACGGCAAAGACATTCGGAAATGCCGTAATCCCCTGTAGCCCCGGGGATGTGGACCGGATCATTTCTGACCTGATTTCGTCCCCCAACCGGTATCATGAAAAAGTTGCTGAGGCACAGCCGCTGCTTGAGCGCTACTCAGGCCACAAATTCAAAGAGCGATTGGGCGCCATTCTGACCGCGGACAGAGAGGCGCTGACATGATTTTTGTTGAAGCGGGTACACTTTCAGTTCGGTCTTTTGACGCACAATTGATTTTTGCTCTGAAACTCCGAAAGCGTGGTTTCGATGTTTGCATCGACGCAACCTATTTTCCTGAGGATGCAGGGCGCGGAAGACACTACGAGGCTGCGACACTTCTCGCCGATACCGAAGAACTCGAAGCTGAAGCCGTGTTTATCCTCGGCGCGGAAGAAGTAGATGACCGGCTGCTTGCCTCATTGCGACAAAAGCAACTTGGGACGGATGTTCCGGTAATCGCAACTGGCCGGTTCAGTACTCAGCAAAGCTACATTAGTGCAAAAGCCCGTCTCGCGTTTGCACTGGGGCGCGAAGCAACTGTCATTGATCTATCGGACCTTCAGCCGCGTTCCATTTCACCTTCAGCTATCAGCCCCCTGGTAACTGAAACCCGACCGATCACCCGGCCAATTGGTGAATTGGCGAACGTAACCGTCGTGTTGGGATCCTTGGAGTTGGACGACTCTGAAACGTTGTCCTGTCTGTCCCGGATGAGCAATCAGGGCAGCTATGGCTTTAAGCTGGTTGTGAGCGGTGCGCAGAATGAGTTCCTAAAGGCGTCAAAATTCAACGATCTCCCCAGAGTTCTTTATACTGATCTTTCGCCTCTAACCCTCGCAAATTCAACGGATATCCTCGCGATGTTTGGGAATGGCATCGCAGGCGACCGGATGGCCGAGCTTGCGCTTGAAGTGATTGCAGCCGGTGGCGTCGTGATCGACTGCACCGAAGACGAGGTTTTGATATCGTCCGGAGCGCCGGCGTTACTTGGACCCAAGACGCTTTTTGCTTTGGATGGATACCTGATCGGCAAAATTATCGGGAATACACCACACATCGCTGAACAAACACGAAAGTCTCCGTGGCCGCGGACAGTAGATATATCCCGGCTCGAGACCGCCGCGGGGCTTAGCGCCAAACCGCGACCACCCAAACGGACGTCGCCGAGAACCTTGTTTTTGCCAACTAACGGAGTTGGGTTGGGTCATGCGCAGCGGTGCACTGTGATCGCCAAGGCTTTGCCAAAACACATGTCCCCGGTGTTTGCGGCCTTCCCAAGTTGTGTTCCTATGGTTCGACGCGAAGGGATCGACTGTATACCGCTGGTCGCCCGGTCAGACGTAAACGACAGTTCCAACGCGAATGACATCCTGACTTACCGGCGTCTGAACGCCGCATTACAAGAAGGCGACCGGTTCGTTTTTGACGGTGGCTATGTGTTCGATTCCGTCAATCGCGTAATCCGGGAACACAGATTATCCGCAATCTGGATTCGCCGTGGCCTTTGGCCCAAAGGTCGGTCACGTCATACCATGCTTCGTCGCGAGGGTATTTTCGACCGGGTCATCGTGCCGTCAGAGGCTTTTGAGGAGCTTAACGACGCTTACAGTTACGGTGAACATGTTCACAACATAGGGCCAGTTTTTCGCCAGGTAGATCAATCGCCCGAGGACTCCGAAAACCTACGTGCGCGCCTGGCCGAGCGGTTTGATCGCGACTTTAAACTGCTGATTGTCAGCATGTTAGGCGGAGGAGTTGCCTCTGACAGGTCCGCTCAACTGCAAGCAATCTCAGGAATGCTTGAGTGCCGCGCAGACTGCCTTCACCTGGTCGTAACCTGGCCTGGTAGCGCGGTTCAGGCAGCCGCGTTTGGTTGGAAAAATTCAAAGGTGGTTAATACTTTAGAGGCTACAAAGCTATGTCTATCCGCCGACTTGGTAATATCTGCCGCCGGGTACAATTCGGTCCACGAGATCCTCTACCACAAGATTCCCGCAATACTTATCCCACAGTCTGCGCCTTATTTGGACGACCAGGAACGACGCGCAAGAGCACTATCTGACCGCAATCTTTGCGCAACCATTACGGAAGCGGAATTCATGAAGCTGGAACGAACGGTACAGGTTTGTCTGGATGACGGGGGCGCGGAAGACTTTCGTACAACACTGCAACAAATAGAGCTGCCTGAATCCGGTGTGTCCGCAGCTGCTGAAATCATAGCGACGAGCTGAAAAAATGGCTGAAAACAACTGGTACAAGATAGTCAACACCTTCACGCCGGAACAACCGGCTAATTTGGATGACGTTATCCTTCGAGATCGAGGAACGCGGCAATTTGGAAAAGTTCTGTTCCCCGATATGGACTTACTTCCGTCAACCGCACTTTGGGAACGCGAAGTTGAGGACCACACATATATTGGCGTCAGGATCGTTGAGCCTTCGAAGTCTCCATATACTGTTGCAAGATTACTCGCCGCCGCAGCAATCGAAAGAAATGTGGTTCCGATTATTCTGAGCCGAGTTGATTTTTGCGGGCTCGAACAGTTTGGTTTTCGAATTGAACGCATCCCTGACGAGGAAACAGCGGCACGGTCAGCTGAGGCAGAGGTCGGGAAATTCTGGAACTTTGCTATTGTTATCGACGGTCACGACGTTGCCAGATTGAGTTAGGCAGTGTTGAAAACATGCCGATGTTCCTGATCTGAACATCTGGTGCAGAAATTCAAAGGGCTTCCGAGACTACCTCCAAAACAGGATCGTCAGGCTGGTTCAAAGCGCCAAAGATTGGTGTCACTGTGCCTATTTGACGACCAGGTTTATTGCGGCACTCGATCAATCGGGCCAAAAGAGGTAGCTGGTTGAAGGCCACAGGTCAGCGGCGCAGACACGGTCAAATTGAAGAACCAGAGAATCTGATCGAAGATAACGCTGCATAATCCGCGTTTATCAAAACTCAAAATTTGCGCAGTGAAGGCGCACTTTATTAATATTTTATAGACGCTTAGAGTATTTTCTTGGAGCGGGTAACGGGAATTGAACCCGTAACAAGAGCTTGGGAAGCTCGTGTGATACCTTTTCACCATACCCGCCTCTTTGGCTGGCATAGCATCGTCGCCGGATCGGGATCAAGCAGGATCGTTACTCGGTCCGGGCACGCAGGCTTTCAATCAGCGATTGATCTACGTCTAATGCCTTGCCCGCCGCGTCCAGTGTTTGCCGGTCAAGGTGTTGCGGGTTCAGATCAACATCTTCTGCAAACGCCTTAAAAATGACGTTCATAGCATTGATTCTTGCGTATTTCTTGTTGTTCGCGGGGATCACATGCCACGGCGCTTTCAGCGTCGAGGTTTTGGCCAACATTTCATTCACGGCGACCTCGGTTATCTCCCACTTCTCACGATTACGGAAATCTTCATAGGTCAGTTTCCAGCGTTTCAACGGGTTTGTCAGCCGTTGGGTGAAACGTTGCATCTGCTCATCCTCTGAAATGTGAAAGAACAGCTTCACAATCCGGGTCCCGTCATCCACCAACATGCGTTCGAAATCGTTGATCTCCTGATATGCTTCGCGCCAGCGTTTTTCAGGTGTAAGCTCCTCGATCCGTTCAACCAGGACCCTGCCATACCAGCTTCGATCAAATGCGGAAATTGCGCCCGAAGGTGGCAGACGTTCCCAAAACCGAAGCAGGTAGTGCCGGTTGAGATAGTAGTTTCGGGGCGCTCCGATCGGCCAGACCTTGAAGCTGCGCGGGTCCAGCGCCTGACTGATCCGACGAATGGTTCCGCCCTTCCCTGCGGCGTCCCAGCCTTCGAACACAATCACGCCTTTCAGGTCGTGGAACAAAAAAGCCTGCTGTATCTTTGCAAGCTGCGCCTGAAGCCCCTCAAGCCGCTCGAAATACTCCTTTTTGGTCAGTCTCTTGCTGAGGTCCGCATCGGACAGTTTTGGTGGAATATGTTTGGTCATGAAATCACCTGATCGCAGCGTTCCGATTACGATATTCTGCGGCAGCATGGAAAAACAGCATTGATCAATATCAAAAAGAAAAGGCCGGGTGGAGAACCCGGCCTTTTGAAAAAAGTCGAAACGGTTCAGGCGCGGCGACGACGGCCACCACCGCGACGGCCACCTGCAGCACCGGCTGCACCGGCTTCTTCCGGGTCTTTGTTGAACCGGATCCACTCTCCGCCATGCGCGTCATTGTTGGTCAGCAGGTTGGCAGCACGAATGGCCTCCATTTCCTTACCAGCGCGTGGCTTGGTCGAGCCCAGACCGAACATCTGAACAAAGGCCTCATCATCCATGCCCTCAGGCAGGATGATTCCAGCCGCAGTGACCTGCTCTTTCTTCTCTGCGATCTTCTTCTGCGTCACCGGCAGCGCGACCGGGTTCATGATCGCCGAAGTCATGCCAGCGCCCATTGCCATCGGCAGGAACGCGTTGTTGATGCCGTGGCGGTTCGGCAGACCGAACGAGATATTGGACGCACCGCAAGTGGTGTTCACGCCCAGTTCCTCGCGCAGGCGACGGACCAGGGCGAACACCTGCTGACCAGCCGTAGCCATCGCACCGATGGGCATGACCAACGGGTCGACGACGATGTCATGCGCAGGGATGCCGAAATCGGCGGCGCGCTCAACAATCTTCTTGGCCACTTCGAAACGGACATCAGGGTCTTCCGAGATGCCGGTGTCATCATTCGAGATCGCAACAACCGGAACGTTATATTTCTTGACCAGCGGCAGAACCAGTTCCAGACGCTCTTCTTCGCCAGTGACCGAGTTCAGCAGCGGGCGGCCCTGAGCTGCCTCAAGACCGGCTTCCAAGGCTCCGGGAACCGACGAGTCGATGCACAGCGGCACTTCGACCAGACCCTGCACCAGTTCGACGATCTTGCGCATCAGCGGCGGCTCGGTCTCGTTCGGGTTGGGATTCGAGTTGTAGACAACGCCTGCGTTGATATCCAGAACGGTCGCGCCTGCAGCAACCTGAGCGATGGCGTCTTTCTCAACGGTCGAGAAGTCCCCCGCTTCCAATTCAGCGGCCAGTTTCTTGCGGCCGGTAGGGTTGATCCGCTCACCGATCACACAAAACGGTTCGTCAAAGCCCAGAACGGCGGTTTTTGTTTTTGATTCTACGACTGTACGGGTCATGTCCGTTCCTTAGGAGTTTACAGGCTGCGCCGAAGCACCGCCGTTGTCGATTGCCCAGTTGGCGTTGGTTTTGATACCACCAAGCGGGAAGAAATGTACGTTGGTGATGTTGAAGTCAGGGTTGGCGGCCTTGTGGTTGGCCAGCTCGGTTACAACATCGGTCGGCTCATAGGGCAGCAGAAGCTTGGAGACATCCATGGCACGCTTCTGCAGAACCTTCAGAGACGGGCCGACACCACAGGCAATCGCGAATTTGATCAGCGTCTGCAACTTGGCTGGTCCAGCGATACCAATGTGGATCGGCAGATCAATGCCCGCCGCTTTCAGACCGTCGGCCCATGCGATGATCGGCTTGGCGTCAAAGGCGAATTGGGTTGCCAGCGCCATCTCCGCGTCGGTGGTTTCACTGAACTTCTGTTTCCAGCGCAGCGCGTCGTCGACATTCTTGGTCGAACCGTCCGGGTCGATGTCCTTGTTACCCTCGGGGTGGCCGGCAACATGCAGACGTTTGAAGCCCGCCTTGTCGAACAGGCCAGTTTCCAGCAGCTGCATCGAGCTGTCGAATTCGCCATGCGGCTTGGCAACACCACCGGCCAGCATCAGCGCCTGATCGACCCCTGCTTCGCCCTGGTACATCGAAATCCAGTTCTCAAGCGTCGCGGCATCCTTGATGATGCGCGCCGGGAAGTGCGGCATCACCGGGTACCCCTCGGCCGCAATCCGCTTGGCGGTCTGGACCATGTCTTCGATCGGTGTGCCCTCGATATGGGCGATGTAGACGCGGGTGCCTTCGGGCAGCAACGCGCGGAAATCCTCGACCTTCTCGGCGGTGCGAGGCATCACCTCGATCGAATAACCTTGCAGAAAGGCTTCGACGGTCGGATTCACCGGGGCCTTCTCGGCCACATCACGTTTCTTGAAATTCAGCAAAGCCATTGAGGCCTCCCTTTGTAAAAACCGGGCCTATGCCCAACCGTCGTTGGCGATCAGGGCCTTGATGCGGTCCTGATCGTATTCCGTTTCAAGGCGTACGGCCTGGGCTTCGGCGATTTCTGCCGGATCACCCTCGACCTCGAACGGGTCGGCCTTGCGCCATTCGGCCAGGTAGGCATCACTGTCCTTGGCATTTACCTTCATCGCAGCCCGGTCAATGGCTTGCTCGAACCGCTCCTCCAACTGCCGCTTGGCACCACGCCGGCCTTTGCCAACGATGACCTGAGCGGGGATGTCGCGCCAAAAAACGATTGTGACGTCAGGCATCGCCTTTGATTCCTCCTTACCAGATGGACCGGTTCTAAACTTCAATATGGGCTCGGGTCGGTCGGTTTTCGACACACAACGCTTTTCAAGCGACCTTTTCGGCCCACAACGGGATACCGCGGGTTCTAACCCGTTTCGGTGCTCTGCGCGCACCTCAAAATTCTCAAGTTCTCGATGAAAACGGCACATAAACAGAAATTCCCCGGACCACACCTGCCGTCCGGGGAATGATTCAACTCAGAAGCGGGGCTTAACCGACCAGGCCACCGTCCTCGCGCGTGATGGCGATGATCGCCGAACGCGGCACCGAGTCACCGCCTTCGGGCCAGTGGCTGTTTCCATCCTCACCCGGGTGCTGAATGCCGACAAACATGGTTCGGCGATCCGGAGACCAGCTCAGACCGGTGACCTCGCATTCATTGGGGCCAACCAGAAAGCGGCGGATCTCACCTGTCACCGGGTCCCCTGCCAGCATCTGGTTGTTGCCATGGCCTGCAAAGTCACCGTTGTTGCCGTAATTGCCGTCAGTCTGGATCCAAAGCAGGCCATTGCTGTCAAACTTGAGGCCATCGGGCGAGTTGAACATGTTATCGGCGTTCACGTTGCCGGATCCGGCATAAGCGTCACTGTGCACCGTGGGGTTGCCCGCCAGAACATACAGATCCCAGCCAAATCCAGCGGCGGTGTGGTCCCCGCCATCCGGACGCCAGCGAACGATCTGACCATAGTTGTTTTTGTCCCGCGGGTTCGGGCCATTGGCGGATGTGTCGTCGCCCCCAGCATTCGGTTTGACGCCTCGGTTCTTGTTGTTGGTCAGGCAGCAGTAAACCTCCGGCGCATTCGGGTTCGAGGCGACCCATTCCGGGCGGTCCATCGTGGTTGCGCCCACCGCCGAGGCACCCAGGCGCGTGTGAATACTGACCTCGGCCTGTGAAGCCAGCCCGGTGGTCTCGGGCGTCAGCTCCAGCCACTCGCCAGTACCGTCGTCGTTGAACTTAGCAACCGAGAGCGTCCCGTTTTCAAGCAGCGCATTGGTATCTACTCCGGCTGCATAGACGCCGTCGGATACAAAGCGATACAGGAACTCGCCACGTTCGTCATCGCCCATGTAAACTACGATGCGACCATCGTTGTTGACCACGGTGTCAGCGTTTTCGTGTTTGAAACGGCCCAGGGCGGTCAGCTTACGTGGGGTCGAGTTGGGATCTCTCGGATCGATTTCAACGACATAACCTGCGCGGTTTGGTTCGTTGGGGTTCTTTGCGACATCGAACCGGTCGTCGATTTTTGCCCAACCGTAACCCCAATCTTTAGCGGACACGCCGTAACGCTTAAGCTCGGCACTGGTTTCGTGGTTTTCATCTTCGGCCGAGAAATAGCCGTTGAAGTTCTCTTCGCAGGCCAGATAGGTGCCCCACGGTGTCATCCCGTTGCCGCAGTTGTTCCATGTTCCTTTGCAAGCCGTGCCCGATGGATCGGCTTCGGTTTTCATCAGGTCATGACCAGCGGCGGGTCCGGTGATGGTCATGTCGGTCTGCGGAGTGACTCGGCGGTTATACGGGCTGTCCTTGACAATGCCCCACTTGCCGTCGGTGTTGGCAATCTCAACAACGGTGACACCATGTGCCATCATGCCTTTGGCCACGTCATCGTCAGATGCCGGCTTGGCGTCAGGGTTGTTGCCCCAAATGATATCGCGATTGGTGTATTCATTGTTCACCACCAACAGCACGTGTCCATCATGGAAGAATACATCCTGTCCGTCGGTATTGTCGCCGAAGGCGCGTTCCTGACTTGCACCAGTGCCGCGCGTGGCGTGATCAAACTCGGGCGCATCCGACCACAGCGGATCGCCCCAGCGCACCATGACCTCTGCCTTGTAACCGGCAGGCACCACGACATCGTCCGCTGTGGATACAGGGATCGCTTCGAATGAGAAACGGTTGGCAGCGGCCCGCGCGCCTGTCGGCAGAATCGAGCCCCCAACCGCAGCAAAGCTGCCCATCGCCAGAACACTTCCCATAAATCCACGGCGCGACACGGCGCGTTCGACGACGCGGTCAAAATCACATTCCTCAGGGCGTGGGTTTATGAGTTCATCATACTCGTCAAAAGAAAGGGTGCGCTCGTCTTTCATGGCAGACTCCGTATCTGGCTGTAAGCTTGTAAAGAACCCCGAACAGGGTTCTGACAAGACAGGTTGCACTTCAGTGTGAACGATGCGTGACATTCACCTTAAATTCAGTTTTGAAATCACTTGCACGACGGCGATGTGCCGCCTAGGGTCAGGTTAACTCGAAAATCGGAGGGCGTGAAGATGGCGCCCAAGCGTCCCAAAGGTGCGGGCGCGTTCCCGAAAGCGGTCGAAAGCCCCGCGCCGGCAAAACCCGATCCGGATGCACTATATGCGGCACTGGATCTGGGAACGAATAGCTGCCGCATGCTGATAGCCCAGCCCAAGGGCAGCGGGTTTCATGTGGTAGACAGTTTCTCCAAGTCCGTGCAACTGGGTGCGGGACTTGAACGCACCGGACGTCTGTCTCGGGCGTCTATGGCGCGTACCGTTCAGGCGCTCAGGATTTGTCAGCAGAAGCTCAAACGGAACCGCGTCAAGCGAATGCGCCTGATTGCGACCGAGGCCTGTCGGCGCGCCAAGAACTCGCGCGAGTTCATCCGCCAGGTCAAGCGCGAAACCGGCTTGACGCTGGAAATCATACAGCCCGAGGAAGAAGCCCGTCTGGCAGTCATCTCCTGCGCTCCGTTGGTGTCGACCAAGACCGAGCAACTGCTTGTTGTAGACATCGGTGGCGGTTCGACCGAGCTGGTGTGGATCGATATCTCATCCGTGCCGCGCCGGGATCGCCCTGCTGCAATCATGCGTCTTCATAATGGCTTTCACGCGGCTGAAAGCCCCTTTCCCGCTGCCAAGGTGGTGGATTGGATCAGCGTTCCGCTGGGCGTCGCCACTTTGCGAGATCAGTTTCACGACGTCGAAGACGACTCGGCCCGCTTTGCGCTGATGAGTTGGTTTTTCGAGGAAAACCTTGCCGACTTCGCGCCCTACAAGGACGAACAGGCGCGGGAAGGATTCCAGATCGTAGGCACAAGCGGCACGGTTACAACTGTTGCGGCCTCGCATCTTGGACTGAAACGGTATGACCGGACGAAGGTAGACGGTCTGCGCATGACCAGCGATCAGATTGACAAAGTCATACGTGGGTATCTAGAACTCGGCCCTCAGGGTCGGCGCCGGGATCCGCGCATCGGCGATGACCGGCAGGCCCTTATCATGTCCGGCTCGGCCATTTTGCAGGCTTTGTTACGATGCTGGCCCACCGACCGTCTTTCCGTGGCGGACCGGGGGCTGCGCGAAGGTCTGCTATATGCACAGATGAGCGCGGACGGCGTATTGGAAGACGGACCGTTCTGATGACGAAGACACCGACTGGCAAAAATACCTCAGGTCGCGGACAGCGCGACCTGAAGGTCAAGGTCAAGACTGCACGCGGGCGCAAGCTCAGCTCGACCCGCTGGCTTGAGCGGCAGTTGAACGACCCTTATGTAAAGCGCGCCCAAGCCGAAGGTTATCGTGGGCGTGCCGCATTCAAGATATTGGAGCTGGACGAGAAATTCCGCTTTCTGGTTCCGGGAGCCCGTGTCGTGGATCTGGGCTGCGCACCCGGCGGCTGGCTGCAGGTCGCGGTCAAACGGGTCAATGCGCTGGGCGAGAAAAGCGGCAAGCGGATCGGTACTGTTCTGGGTGTCGATTTGCAGGAGGTTGAACCGGTCGCCGGTGCGACAGCTCATGTGCTGGACTTCATGGAAGATGACGCTGACCAGAAGGTCAAAGACTGGCTGGGCGGCAAGGCCGACGTGGTAATGTCAGACATGGCCGCTGCATCCTCGGGGCACAAACAGACCGACCATTTGCGGATCATGGCGCTGTGCGAGACCGCAGCCTATTTCGCATTTGACGTTCTCGAGGAAGGCGGCACCTTTGTCGCCAAGGTTCTAGCCGGCGGCGCTGAGGGCGATCTACAAAAGCTGTTGAAACAGAAATTCGAGAAGGTGGCTAATGTCAAACCACCTGCATCGCGGTCAGATAGTTCGGAAAAATTCGTTGTCGCAACTGGATTTAGGGGCTGAACTCAATCGTCCAGGAGTATCCGGTTTCCGCTTAGGCGTTGTTCGCGGAAGGAGGCGGTGGCCATCCCCTGAATAAGCAGAGCTTCACCGTGATTGATGTAAACGGGCGGTCTGGCCTGTAGTTCCGCAATCCGCTGATCGATTGTGACGCGGCGTGTGCGCTTTGGTTCGGGCGCTGGTTGTTCTGGCATGGCTGACCTCATGAAGAATGCCGGGATTTGTACCCTGCCCTGAGATTGCCAGCGGAATTTGCCATCAACATGGCGCAATACAGGCGCTGACATGCCGAACAAAGCGGCATTTCACGCCAAATGCCTCCTATATGCGAGCAAACAGGTCGCCGGCAGCGCGCCCTTCTTTTGTTAGTCTTTCGCTTGGGACTCGTTTTCAAGATCCATCAATGCACCGTTGAATTCCGCCCCCAGGATCAACATGGCGGCGCACAGGTACAGGAAAATCAGGGCCGCCATAGCCCCAGCAAGACCGGCATAGGTCGCGCTGTAAGTCGCGAATTTGCCGATATAGATGGAGAAAGCCCATCCGCCTGCGGCCCATAACGAAAGGGTCAGAAATGCGCCCGGCAGAATCTGGGTCAACCGATGCCGACGTGTGGGCAACACCAGATGTGCGATGATCACCAAGCCCGCAGGCACGGCAACTGTAAAAATCCAGCCCAGCCTGTCCACGGACAACCACCCTGATACATCAACGGCCGTGTTTTCCGTCACCAGCCTTGTGTAAAAGGGAAGCACAACTTCTACCATTGCGATGATCAGAACGGAGGCACCGCCGAGGATGACGAGGCCGATACACAAAAGCCGGGTCTTCCAGAACGGCCAGCTGTCACTGTCATGATAGGCTTGGTTCATAGCGGCGCGCACAGCGGCCACCCCGTTTGACGCAAAATAGATGGCGAGCAAACCGCCCAGCGTTATGACGCCCGAGCCGGCGTTGTCCAGCACCGCGCGCAGTTCGGCAACGATCGGTTTGGCCACATCTTCAGGCCACGCTCCGAAAATCAGGTCGATCAGATCGTCAGTGACGTAGCCCTGCGACAACGAACCAGCCAACGCGACGGTGAAAAGGACAAAGGGAAACAAGGCCATCATCAAGGACATGGCGACATGGCTGCTCATCACAAAACCATTCTTGTCGACGAACCGCCGGATTGCCAACCACAGGGCACGAAGCGGACGACCAAACGAGGGAATCATGAACGCGTGCATGTCGCGAGTCTAACCCGCATAAGTCTTGCAAAGAACCCGCGTGCAGGCCTGTGTTGCCGAATAGACGCGTATAAATGCCTGAGCGCATTGCATAAACCCGCCGCGCTGTGCAGAATCGGACCGTGACCCTTAACAAATGTACCGGAAACTGTTCGTTCCATGGATCTGAAAGCCCAAGAATCGAGTGACCGCCCCATGCTCAGGCTGTCGGTTCTGCGAGACATTGTGATTGTCATCACTCTGATCGTGGTTGGCCTATATGCCGGTTCCGCATTCCTGATTCCGCTGACCATGGCGTTGCTGATAAACGTTCTGATCATTGCCCTCAGCGACCGGGTGATAGCCGTTACCCGCGCACCGGTCTGGCTGGCCAACATTGCCGGTGTGACCGTGGTTTTGGCAGGTCTGTTCATGATCATGTACATTGTGGGCAGCCAAGCCACGCAGTTCGCCCGTTCTGTCACCACATACGAAAGTCAGTTCGACGGCGCGGTAGAGCGCGTCACAGGGTTGGTCGGCAACGATGTCACGAAATTCATACGGGACAATCTGGTCAGCCTGGACATGACTTATGTGGCCCGGATTCTGCTGGGCAGCGCCACCTCTCTGCTCAATCACTTCTTTCTCATCAGCCTATACGTCGCCTTTCTGATGGCCGAACGACTTGCTTTTCGCAAAAAGATCCAACTGGCCGCAGGCAACCCGTTGGCCGGGGCCGAGTTCGCCGCAATTCTGGACGCAATTACCGACAGTCTTCAACGCTATGTCGGTGTCAAAACCTTTATCAGCCTGATTACCGCCGGCATCAGTTATGCGGTGTTCCGGCTTCTTGGCCTTGAATACGCTGAAACCTGGGCTGTTTTGACATTTGCGCTGAATTTCATTCCCTCGATCGGATCCATCATCGCCGTTGTCTTCCCGGCCATGATTGCACTGGTTCAGTATGAAACCATCAGCCCGTTTCTGATCATCGTTTTTGGCTGCGGCACCATCCAGTTTCTGATTGGCAACTTCCTGGACCCTGCCCTGCTGGGAAGATCGCTTAATATGTCCACGTTTCTGGTCATACTGGCCCTGACCTTCTGGACAACTGTTTGGGGCCTGATCGGAGCATTCCTGAGTGTACCGCTGACCGTCTGCATTTTGATCGTTTTCAGCCATATTCCCGCATTGCGACCGGTTGCAATTCTGATGTCACTGGACGGGCAATTGGGTGAAGATGGGTCCGACGAAAAGTAGTTAACTTGGTCCGGTCACCCCTCCGCTAAGTTTAACCTGAAATTAGTATATTTTAATCTTCCTATGTGATAGTTCTGCCTTCGCAGGTACAGTTATTCAATCATTTCCCGAGGCTCTCTCAGAAAAAGAATTCAATACGAGAATCAGCGCCTTACAAATGATGTTTCAGCAATTTTCCGGCTGAGACCTCAATTTCGATACGACCGGGTTCCGACCCGCCATTTCAGGAGCGTAAGATGTCATCAGAAGAACTCAGACCAACCCCACTATTACGTAGGCTAGCTGCGGCCACATTTGCCGCGTGCCTTGCAATTCCGGCATGGGCACAGAATGAAAAGCCCAATATCCTTGTGATATGGGGTGACGATATCGGTCAATCCAATATCTCGGCCTATACGATGGGTTTGATGGGTTACAGGACACCCAATATCGACCGCGTTGCCAATGAGGGTATGATTTTTACCGACTACTACGGTGAACAGTCCTGCACCGCAGGCCGGTCATCTTACATTATGGGTCAATCGGTTTTTCGCACCGGCCTGTCCAAGGTTGGCCTGCCTGGCGCAAAAGAAGGGATGCAGGTCGAAGACCCGACAATTGCGGGTTTGCTGAAGGACCACGGGTACGTCACCGGCCAGTTCGGCAAGAACCACCTTGGCGACCGGGATGAGCACCTTCCCACAAACCACGGTTTTGATAAGTTTTTTGGGAATCTCTATCACCTGAACGCCGAGGAAGAGCCCGAACATGAAGACTATCCCGGAGACGCGGTTTTGCCCGACGGGCGCACCTTCCGCGAGGCTTATGGCCCGCGCGGTGTTATCCGCTCGACCGCAGGAGGTCCGATTGAAGACACTGGTCCGCTGACGAAAAAGCGCATGGAAACGGTGGATGAGGAAACGCTCGAGGCTGCCATAGAGTTCATTCGCAAGGCCAATCAGGATGGAACACCCTTCTATGTCTGGTGGAACGGCACCCGCATGCATTTCCGCACCCATGTAAAAGAGGAAATGCGCAATCAGGCAAATGAGATCATGGGCGGCGTGGCCGATGAATATACAGCCGGCATGATCGAACATGACATCCAGGTCGGTCAGTTGCTGGACCTGCTGGACGAACTCGGCATCGCCGACAATACAATCGTCCACTATTCCACCGACAATGGCCCGCATTACAACACCTGGCCTGATGCGGCGTCGACCCCGTTCTGGGGCGAAAAGAACACCAACTGGGAAGGCGGATGGCGCGTACCATCAATGGTGCGCTGGCCCGGCAAGATCGAGCCGGGTTCTGTGACCAATGAGATCGTGCACCACATGGACTGGCTGCCGACATACCTTGCTGTCGCCGGTGATCCGGAGATCAAGGAAAAGCTGATGGCCGGCTATTCCTCGCCCGCGATGGGTCGCGATTACAAGGTGCATCTGGATGGCTACAATATTCTTCCGCTGTTGACAGGTGAAACCGCTGAAAGTCCGCGCCGGGAGGTGTTCTATTTCACCGATGACGGCGACCTTTCGGCTTTGCGGTTCGATGACTGGAAGCTGATCTTTCTCGAGCAGAAAGCATGGGCAACCCTGCGCGCCTGGATGGAACCCTTCACCCCGCTGCGCGTCCCGATCATCGTGAATCTGCGCCGCGATCCGTACGAGCGTGGCTATCGCACGTCCAACACATATTACGACTGGATGATCGACCGGGTCTATTTCCTAGTGCCTGCCCAGCAATATGTCGGGCAATTCCTGAGCACGTTCCAGGAATTCCCGCCGCGGCAGAAAGCTGCCAGCTTCAGCCTGGATCAGGTGATGGATAAACTGTCAACGCCAACCAGCAACTAAAACTGCAAACAACTCGGGGCCGCCTGCAAGGGTGGCCCCGGTCATTTTGAACGGAGTGTTGTGTAATGCTGCGATTGTCTGCCATCGTCTTTGCCTTGACCATTCCTGTCACCGGCAGTGCTGATCCCCTGCCAAGCTGGCAAGACACCGAGACCCGCGATCAGATTATTTCATTTGTAGAATCGGTAACGGATCCGTCCGGGCCAGCATATGTCACTCCTGCCGACCGGATTGCTGTTTTCGACAATGATGGCACCCTTTGGGCCGAGCAACCTGTGTATTTTCAGTTTATTTTCGCTATGGACCGTCTGGCCGAAAAGGCCGAACAGGATCCCTCAATCCTTACAACACCCATCCTGAAAGCAGCAGCGCAAGGAGATCTCGCGGCTGTCCTGGAAGGTGGACATGATGCATTGATCGAAGTCGTCAACGCCTCGCATTCGGGCATGACCGTCGCCGAGTTTCAGGACACGGTCGCACAATGGCTCGACCAGTCTCGCCATCCGCAAACTGATCTCCGCTATTATCAGATGACCTATCAACCCATGATCGAGCTGCTGCGCTACCTGCGTGATGAAGGGTTCAAGACATACATCGTTTCCGGCGGCGGCCTTCATTTCATGCGTGTTTTTGCCGAAAGCGCCTATGGCATTCCACCCTGGCAGGTCCTCGGCACATACGGCAATACAAGCTACGAAACGGTCGATGGCTCACCGGCTCTGGTCAAGGCACCGGGCATCGCCTTTATCGACGACAAGGAAGGCAAGCCAATCAACATTGAACGCACAATCGGCAAGCGCCCGATTTTGGCTGGCGGAAACTCGGACGGAGATTTCGCCATGATGGAGTGGACGACGTCGGGCGAAGGACCACGACTGGGCATCCTGATTCATCACACGGATGACAAACGCGAATGGGCTTATGACCGCGAAAGCCCGATTGGGAAACTGGCCGACGGTCTGGACAAAGGGCCCGGGATGGGATGGGTCATTGTTGATATGGCGCAAGACTGGTCGCGCATCTACACTGGGGCGAACTGAACAGGTTCGGAGCTTTCAACCTCATGTGGACACTGCTTGTTTCCGCGTTTCTGATATTTCTCTACGTCACTGCTGTGGTGTTCTCGATACGGGCTGCACAGACAGCTCGTACGCCACAAGGTGCGGTCGGCTGGGTGGTTTTTCTGATCGCAACCCCCATGCTGGCAGTGCCTATGTACTTGTTTCTGGGTCATCACCGATTTCGCGGATACCGCATTGCCCGAAAGGAAAGTGAACGGGTTGTCGAGGGCATCAAGACCTTTGCAGACTACTCAAAGCCGGACAGAGAAAGCATGCAGATCAATCCGCGTCCATTCGAAGCTTTGGCGCACCTGCCGGTGTCCCGTGGCAATGGCGCGTCGTTGCTGATTGACGGTCAGGCGACTTTCGACGCGATTTTTGAGGCAATCGATGCCGCCAAGAATTATGTCCTGATCCAATTCTACATCGTGCGTGATGACCCGTTGGGCCAGCAATTGAGGGATCGGCTGGTTGCGGCGGCGGAACGTGGGGTGCACGTACGCTTCCTGACCGATTCCGTGGGCAGCTATGGCCTGCCCACCTCATATCTTGAATCGCTGCAGCAAGCAGGAATTGATGTTGCAAACCCCAAGGAGCGTCGTGGTCCTAAGTTCCGGTTTCAGCTGAACTACCGCAACCACCGCAAAACTGTGATCATTGATGGCGAGACCGGGTTTATCGGCGGGCATAATGTCGGCGTGGAATATCTGGGTCAGAACGCGCATTTTGGCCATTGGCGCGATACGCATGTCCGGATTACCGGTCACATCGTCCGCCAGTTGCAACTGATCTTTACCGAAGACTGGCACTGGGCCCATGAAGAGGACCTGATCGACCATCTGGATTGGGCCGGCAGTGAATCCGATCAGGACATGAACGCCCTGCTGGTTGCCACCGGCCCGGGGGACGAGACCGAGACCGGCGCGATGATGTTCTTTGCCGCCATCGCCGAGGCGAAAGAGAGATTATGGATCGCCTCGCCGTATTTCGTCCCAGACATTGACATCATGACGGCCCTTCAACACGCCGCCCTGCGCGGCGTGGACGTGCGGATTCTGGTCCCTGACATGATCGACCATCGCCTGCCCTGGCTTGCAGCCTTTGCCTATTTCGACGAAATCCGTGACTGCGGTGTTCGTGTGTTTCGATATGCCGACGGGTTCATGCACCAGAAGGTTTTTGTGGTCGATGACACCCTGGCGGCCGTGGGAACGACCAATCTGGACAATCGGTCCTTCCGCCTGAACTTCGAAGCGATGGCCCTGTTCTTCGATGCCCGCGCCGCTGAAGCCGCCGCAAGTATGCTGCGCACCGACTTTGAGAAAAGCTACGAACTGACACGCACCCTGCAACAACAACCGGCACATATCCGCTTTGGGGCACCTCTGGCGCGTCTATTCGCCCCTATCCTTTAACAACAACTCCTCCTGAAACACCCGTGTCATCAACGCGACCATGAAAGCGGTGGACAAGCCAAACGCCAAAAGGCCGGTCACGGATGCGAATGCCCCGAAGATTCGCAGTTCTTCACCCAGAACGATGTCGCCGTATCCAAGCGTCGTGAACGTCACCAACGAGAAGTAGAGAGCCGAGTTCCAGTCGGGCAAGACATCACCAAAGACCCAGACAATGGCCCAAAGCCAGACTTGAAGGGTGTGAATCAGAACAATGAACACCAGCGCCACGCTGATCGGCGCGGCAGTGGTGAAAAAGCGGTGCGTGTCCTGCCACTTTTCAGTCAGTTTTTCAATCAACTGCGTGCACCATGTCAGCAAAGCAATCTCGATCAGAAAGCATATGCCCAGATAGATGCTGCCCCAGATGATCTGGTCGGATAAGGACATCCGCTCGCGCCTCGTGCCGAAGGGTGAAACCGTTGGCACAGCATGGACTTTTGCCCGGCCGGGAACAACCCCGGCCATCGACCAGTGCCACACCTGCGGCGAAAGGAACCGGGAAAGCATGCGCACTGGACACTGGCGCGTGCCGTTGCGCATTGTGACAGGAACCAGTCAGGATGCCCGGATGTTGCTTGTAGTTGATCAGGTCAGGAAATCGTACCCGGGTGGCCGCCCGGTTCTGAATGGCGTTTCTCTGTCACTTGATGCGGGCCAGACATTGGCGCTGACTGGGGAAAGCGGCAGCGGCAAAAGCACCTTACTGAACCTCGCTGCAGCGTTGGACAGTTTTGACAGCGGCGAAATAGCTCTGGACGGCACGGCGCTGTCGGCACTGGACGATCCGGGACGCGCCGCATTGCGGTGCGACAGTGTCGCGTTGGTTTTTCAGCAGTTCAACCTGATCCCTTCGCTGACCGTCGGGCAAAACCTGTCCTTTCACGCCCGGCTGGCCAATCGCCACGACCCAGACTGGATTGCGCATCTGGCCGACAGGCTGGGGCTGACCGATCTGATACACCGCTATCCGGAATACTTGTCTGGCGGACAGCAACAAAGGGTCGCCATAGGGCGCGCATTGGGCGTTCGGCCCAAGCTTTTGCTGGCGGATGAGCCAACGGGCAATCTGGACGAGACCGCCAGCGCGGCGGTGCTGGATCTGATGCTGTCACTGGTCGCAGATACTGGAACGGCACTGCTGCTGGTGACCCATTCCCATACCATTGCCGCGCGTCTGGACCAGCACGCCCACCTTGCGGGCGGACACATCGCATGACCTTTGTGGTTGTTCAGGCGCTGTGGTCTCACTGGCGCAGGCATCTGTTGCAACTGGCAACGCTGCTGATTGGAATTGCGCTGGCAACCGGTCTTTGGTCAGCAGTGCAAGCCATCAATGCCGAGGCGCGGGCCAGTTATGATCGCGCCAATTCACAACTGGCAATTGGCCAGTATGACATTCTGAGAAACCCGGCGGGCCCGATCCCCATCGATCGCTATGTCGCGCTGCGCAAGGCCGGTTGGCAGGTTGCAGCGGTTCTGGAAGGGCCGTTTCGCATCGCTGATCGAACGCTGCGCCTGATGGGCGTGGACATGATCTCCTACCCCGCCCTGCCCGCAATTACGCAGGCAGAACAAAGCGCCGAGCCGCCCGAACCGGTTGACGTGCTGACAGCCCCGGGTGTGCTTTTGATCTCGCCGGTGTTGGAACCTTTGATTGCTGAACACTCCGGACTGCCCAAAGCGATCACAAGCGCGTCTCTGCCGCCGGACGTTATCCTGACCGATATCGGCGTTGCCGAAACCCTTTTGAACAGACGGGGTGAAATAAGCCGGTTGGTCATATTGCCCTTTCAACCCCGCACGGTCCCGCCTTTGTCGGAACTCGCGCCCGAACTGGAACGGATCAGCCCGTCATCGCAGCTGGACACCGCGCAACTGACCGAGAGCTTTCACCTCAATCTGTCCGCATTTGGACTGCTGTCGTTCGCCGTGGGTCTGTTTATCGTTCACGGTACGGTTGGACTGGCTTTTGCCCAGCGACGCGGCATGATCCGGACTTTGCGGGCCTTGGGCGTCTCCATGCGTCGATTGGTTTGCCTGATCTTCGCAGAGTTGACCATGCTTGCTCTGGTCGGCGGCGGGCTGGGCCTTTTGCTCGGCTTCTTTCTGGCAGGTGCGTTACTTCCTGACGTGGCAGCCACCTTGCGCGGTTTGTATGGCGCCCCTGTCAGCGGACAGTTGTCATTGCAGCCTCAATGGGCCGCTGCAGGCATCGCCATGGCCGTTGCCGGTACGCTGATGGCCAGTGGACACGCGCTATGGCGACTGTCTCGAAGGCCGCTTCTTGCGGGTCCGGGCCTGCAGGCCTGGGGCAAGGCCACAAGCTCACGCCGGATTGCGGGCTTCACCGGCCTCGGGTTGATCGTTGCGGGCTGCCTCGCCTTGTTGGTTTTCCCCGGGCTGATCGGCGGGTTTGCCCTGTTGGCTGGTATCCTGACCGGATCGGCCCTGCTGCTGCCTGCGTTTCTTTCAGCGATCATTCATGTCCTTGAGCGCAAGGCCCGCAGTCCTGTTGCGCAATGGGTCTGGGCTGACATGAGGGCGCAGCTTCCCGGCCTTTCACTTGCCTTGATGGCTTTGCTGCTGGCGTTGGCCGCGAATATCGGTGTCGGGACGATGGTGTCCAGCTTTCGGCTGACATTCACCGGCTGGCTGGATCAGCGCCTGACGTCCGAATTGTACGTCACGGCCATAGACGATCAACAAAGCCAAGCGATTGTCGATTGGCTCGCCCCACAGGTGGATGCCATCCTTCCGATCCGCCGGGTCGAACTCCCTCATGAAACTGGTCCCTTGTTCCTATACGGTGTGATCGATCATGCGACGTACCGGAAGCACTGGCCGCTGATCGCTTCGTCGCAGGATGTCTGGGATCGCGTCATGGCCGGAGAGGTTGTTCTGATAAACGAGCAACTGGCCCGCCGTTCCGATCTGTGGCCCGGAGATCAGTTGGCCCTGACACCCGGTCGGATGCTGGAAGTTGCTGGTGTCTATTCCGACTACGGCAATCCGACGGGTCAGGCCATCGTGTCGATGGAACAGCTAAATGAAATCGCGCCCAATACTCCGGCTCGGCGTTTTGGTGTACGCGTTTCCCCGGAAGCCGCTGGCAAGCTGGCGCAGGCAATCCGAGACCATTTCGAATTACCACGCGAAAGCGTTGTCCAACAGGCAGCGATGAAGGCGCAATCCATAACTGTGTTCGAGAAGACATTTGTTGTGACTTCGGCGCTGAACATTCTGACACTCGGCGTTGCCGGATTCGCCATCCTGACCAGCCTTCTGACATTGTGGACACAACGGCTGCCGCAGATCGCGCCGGTCTGGGCACTTGGGCTGAGCCGCGCGCACCTGGCCCGGCTGGAGTTGCTGCGCAGCGGGCTGTTGGCCATCCTGACGGCCTGCCTGGCGCTGCCGCTGGGCCTTGTTCTGGCCTGGGTTCTGCTGACTGTCATCAATGTGCAGGCTTTTGGCTGGCAGTTGCCAATGTTCCTGTTCCCAAGGGAATGGCTGGGTTTGTTTGGACTGACCGTTGTCGCAGCGCTTGCCGCCGCAGCCCTGCCCGCCTTGCGACTGCTGCGCCTGCCCCCGGCGGACCTGCTGAAGGTGTTTGCCAATGAACGTTAGGACCTTGCTTTTCATGTTGCTATTGGCGCTTCCCTTTCCGGCTTTGGCACAGGGCTATGCCGGGTTGGGCGGCTCCGCCGAGGGCTTTGATGTTCCTGAACCCGGCTACCAATTCAATTTCCCGCAGGATCACGGCCCGCATCCGTCCTTTCGCATCGAATGGTGGTACCTGACGGCAAATCTGCGCGGTGAAGATGGACTGGATTACGGTGTACAGTGGACCCTGTTTCGCTCAGCGCTGAAACCGGTTGAAACTGGTGGTTGGCAGAGCCCTCAGATCTGGATGGGACACGCCGCTGTCACAACGCCCAATACCCACTATTTTGCCGAGCGCCTGTCGCGTGGCGGTATCGGGCAGGCCGGGGTTTCCTCGCACCCCTTCGAGGCATGGATTGACGAGTGGCGAATGGGTGGTCCGGACCTGAATACCCTGTCGTTGACAGCAAATGGCGAAACCTTTGGATATGACCTGTCGCTGACAGCCGATGGACCGCTGGTTTTTCACGGTGAGGATGGGTATTCAGTCAAATCCGCAGATGGTCAGGCCAGCTACTACTATTCTCAGCCCGCCTACACGGTCCGGGGCACACTGCACTTGCCGGACCGGGATGTGGAAGTCACCGGTCAGGGGTGGCTGGATCGCGAATGGTCATCGCAACCTTTGGCTGCGGACCAAACCGGCTGGGACTGGTTCTCGCTCAGCTTTGAGGGCGGCGACAAGCTCATGGCGTTCCGTCTTCGCGGCGCGCGCGGAGACTTCACCTCGGCCACTTGGATCGGCGCGGACGGAGAGGCTACCAGCCTGCCGAATGGGTCTGTTTCAATGACGCCGCTGGAAACCGCAATCGTCGCAGAACGCGATATTCCGGTTCGGTGGCGTGTCACGTTACCGGATCGTGACCTGGATGTCGAAGTATCGGCCCTGACACCAAAGGCGTGGATGGGCACCCGGTTCGAATACTGGGAAGGCCCGATCAAAATAAAAGGTACCCACGAAGGTCGCGGGTACCTTGAGATGACAGGCTACTGAAGCAGCGCTGACCTAGCGGACAACGTAAACCGAAACGTTCGCGTGCCGCACGACGCGGGCGGCATTGGGCCCCAGCAGATAATCCTTCAGATCGGGCTTATGCGCGCCGATCACGATCAGATCGCTGCCCGCGCTTTCCGCTGTCTTCAGAATTTCCTGATAGGCGGTTCCGGTTGCCACCACATGACGCACTTTTTCGTTGCGTTCTTTGCCCAATGTGGCCTCGCACATTTCCGACAGTCTGGCATGCGCGTCCTGGAGCGCCTTTTCGTGATGGTCGGGTTCGAAGAAGCCGGACACCCAGGTTTCACCAAAATCCGGAACGATCGACACGACATCCAGTTGCGCGCCCTCCATCTCGGCCAGTGCACCGGCTTTTTTCAGGACCGGGACATCCAGATCCCCGTTGCTGATATCAACAGCGCAAAGAACAGAACGTGTCATGCAGGCACCTCTTGTCTTGCGGCGCGGCCGCGTTGCAGGAAGGCGATCAGACCCAGCAGGATCATCGCCGGGATGTAGACCAGTTGTTTCGGCGGCTGGCTGGACGGCAGACTGACCGAGGACAGGCGCACGGCCTCGTCCCCGTAATAGTCGAAATTGCCCAGATCATCCGCCACTGGCGAGCCGAACAGGGGTTCTTCCAGTTTGACCAACCCGTCTTCTTCGATCAGCAGCAAGCCCATCGCCTCGACACGCGCGGCACCGCCTTCTTCACTGCCGACCGGGACGACGATGGTTGTGTCAACCATCTGCAAGGTGTCGAAATCCGGCCCGCTGATGACCATCCGAACCTCGGTGCCCGGTGCAGTTTCACCCATCGTCTCGACAAATGCCGACGGTTCGACCGTTTCGAACGGCGGTGAAAAGCGATCCATGAAGAAGTCTGGCCGGAACAGAGCGAAGGCCACAAAGATCAGCGCAACGCTTTCATAGATGCGGCTATGGGTCAGGAAGTATCCCATCGTTCCAGCCGTAAACACAAGAATCGCAATCGTCGCGGATATGGCCACGATGATGCCTTCGACCCAAGTCACATCGATCAACAGAAGATCTGTGTTGAAGATGAACACAAACGGCAGAGCCACGGTGCGCAAACTGTAGAAGAACGCGGTGAATCCAGTCTTGATTGCGTCGCCCCCCGACACGGCGGCAGCGGCAAAGCTGGCCAAACCAACCGGCGGCGTCACGTCGGCCATGATACCGAAGTAGAACACAAACAGGTGCACGGCGATCAACGGTACGATCAGGCCGCTTTGAGCGCCCAGTTCAACCACGACACCCGCCATCAGTGAGCTGACGACGATGTAGTTCGCCGTGGTCGGCAGACCCATGCCCAGGATCAGGCTGAGAAGCCCCACCATCACCAGCATCAGGATCAGGTTGCCACCCGAAAGGAACTCGACCAGATCAGCCATGACCTGCCCAACTCCCGTCAGCGTAACAGTCCCCACGATCACACCCGCAGTCGCCGTAGCAAGCGCGATGCCGATCATGTTACGCGCACCGTCGATCAGGCCCTGCCACAGGTCAGCAACACCGTCCGCAAATGTGGCGGACATGTTGGTTTGTCCCCGGAACAGCGCCTTCAGCGGTTTCTGCGTCAGAAGGATCACAAACAGCAGTGCCGTGGCCCAGAAAGCAGACAGACCGGGCGACTTCTGTTCGATCATCAGGAAATAGACCAGAACGATGATCGGCAGAAGGTAATGCAGACCAGCCTTGTAGATCTCGCCAATGACCGGCAGCGTGACTTCCTTGGCATTGGGATCATCAGGCTCCAGGTCCGGAACCTGCGCCGCCAGATACAAAAGCCCGACATAGATCGCGCAGACAATCAAACTGAGGATAAGCCCGGCTTGCGTCGGCACCCAGCTGGTCACGGCATCGACCGGAAATTGCGAGCCATAGCAGAGCCCCGCAAAGATCAGGAAGAAGGACAGCATTCCGACTACGGTTCGCGCCAGATGCACGTCGCGGTCGCCCAGCGTGGGCATGTTCCGCTTCACCGCCTCAAGATGAACGATGTATACCAGCGCGATGTAGGAAATCGCGGCAGGCAGGAACGCGTGGGTGATCACCTCGACGTAAGAGATGCCCACATATTCGACCATCAGGAAGGCTGCGGCCCCCATCACGGGCGGCATGATCTGGCCGTTGACCGAACTGGCGACCTCGACCGATCCGGCCTGTTCGCTGGAAAAGCCGACGCGCTTCATCAGTGGGATGGTGAATGTGCCGGTGGTCACGACGTTGGCGATGGACGAGCCCGAAATCAGGCCGGTCGCCGCCGAACCCACCACGGCCGCCTTAGCCGGGCCACCGCGCAGGTGACCAAGCGCGCCAAAGGCCATTTTGATAAAGTAGTTCCCTGCCCCGGCCTTATCCAGCAATGCACCGAACAGCACGAACAGGAACACGAATTTCGTCGAAACGCCAAGGGCGATGCCGAAGACACCTTCGGACGTGATCCACATGTGGCTCATCGCCTTTTTGAGGCTCGCGCCTTTCCAGCGGATTACTTCGGGCACCCATTCCGACGAGCCGAAGAACACATAGGCAAGAAAGATCGTGGCAATGATCGCCATCGCCGGGCCAAGCGCGCGGCGCGCGGCCTCGAACAGCAGCAACAGACCACCCAGAGCGACCCATTTGTCCATATCGTCTGCCAGACCGCCCGCATTGACGATCTTGTCGTAGAAGAAGAAACCGTAAAGCGCGACAAACGCGCCCAGAATTCCCATGATCCAGTCCTGGATCGGGATGTAGTTTCTGGGGCTGGATTTCAGCGCAGGATAGGCCGCGAAGGCCAGGAACATCGCAAAGGCAAGATGAAACTGCCGTGCGTTATTCACAATGCTGCCGGGAAGAACGTAGTTTGCGATCGGTGACGCCAGAAGCACCTGAAAAATCGACCAGGTCGCGGCGACAATTGCCAGAAACAGGCCCACGTTTCCGGCTGGATCACGGGCCCCTGCATCCGAAGATGCGACCAATTCCTGAAGTTCTTCTTCGGATAGCGGACGATTGCCCTGCTGATCAGCGCTCATCAAATCTCTCCCCGTTCAGCGGCCGGTTTCCGGCGCGGTTTTTTGTTCCGGTGTTTCACCGGTTGAAAAACGAGGCGCCGAAAAGCGCCTCGTCAAAATGTTTAGGACGGATTACTGAATCCAGCCTTTTTCTTTGTAGTATTTTTCGGCACCCGGATGCAGCGGAGCCGACAGGCCGTCCGCAATCATCTCTTCCGGCTTGAGGTTGGCAAATGCGGGGTGCAGCTTTTTGAAGTCATCGAAGTTCTCGAAGACCGAGCTTACAACTGCATACACAGCGTCTTCCGACACGTCAGCCGACGTTACAAATGTCGCGCCCACACCGAAGGTCTGGGTGTCGCCATCCGATCCACGATACATCCCGCCGGGGATGGTAGCGGTACGATAGAACGAGTTGTTTTCAACCAACTTGTTGACCGCATCGCCGCTGACATTCACCAGAACCGAGTCACAAGCGGTGGTTGCTTCCTGGATCGAACCCGACGGGTGACCAACAGTGTAGACCATCGCGTCAATCTGGTTGTCGCACAGGGCAGCAGACTGTTCAGCCGCCTTCAGCTCGGTTGCCAACTCGAAATCGCCGGTGGTCCAGCCCATTTCGCCCAGAAGAACTTCCATGGTGCCGCGCTGACCTGAACCGGGGTTACCGATGTTGACGCGCTTGCCCTTCAGGTCCTCGAAGTTGGTGATACCGGAATCGGCCCGCGCAACAACGGTGAACGGTTCGGGGTGAACCGAGAATACTGCACGCAGGCCTTCGAACGGACCAGCCTCTTCGAATTTCGAGGTACCATTATAAGCATGGTACTGCCAGTCGGACTGGGCCACACCAAACTCCAGTTCGCCTTCGCGGATGGTGTTGATGTTGTAAACCGAACCGCCGGTCGATTCGACCGAGCAGCGTACACCGTGTTCCTTGCGGCCCTTGTTCACCAGACGGCAGATCGCACCACCGGTCGGATAGTAAACGCCGGTCACGCCACCGGTGCCGATTGTGATGAATTCCTCCGCAAAAGCAGCAGGCGCCATCAGCGCTGCGGTAACAAGCGCGCCGAGGCCCAGTTTGCTGTTGTTTTTCATTTTCGTGATCTCCCAAATCTTTATTGTGGTCGGAAGATCCGTAAACAACCCCTCCTAAGAGCTTGTCAACACAGCAAGTTCCCCCGTCGAAAAAACGGGTTCACGCACCTGAATTTCAAAAAATCTCCCAACACTTACGACGTTTCATTCCAATACATCGCTTGTCAACCCCCGCGTCTCGCAAGCCCGTGTAAAGCCGCACATCTGACGGTGTTTCCCGAACTTTCCCCCCGGACGATCCGAGGACAGTCCCTTTCAGTCCCACAAATGCGGTTCGGCAAACTCAACGGAATTGCCGGCCGGGTCACGCACATACAGCGAACGGGCCCCGTTCGGCCAATCAAACTCGGCATCCAGCGGTACGTTCCAGTCAAGCAGATGCTTACGCATTGTGTCCATTTCGACCCGCGAAAGGGCAAGGCACACATGCCCGGGCCCGCGCGCGCCATGCGGCGGCACCGGCAAGTCAGGATTTCGCGGTGCTTGTTCCGTTTCCTCGGCGTTGAACAACAACAACACGGAACGGCCCACACGGAAGAACACGTGCCGGTTGTCCACGCGCTGGATTTTCTCCAACGCCAGAATGTCGCCGTAAAAACGCTCTGCCGCGTCCAGATCATTGACGTAAAGCGCCGCCTCCAGAACTGCCGACGAGCGCGGTATGTCCGGTGTGACTTTCATGAGCCCAGTGTACCTCAGGCCCTGCCTTCTGTCACCGTCGCGGTCTGCGGTCTCTCTTTCGTTGCGGTGCTGCGGAAACCTCAGGCATGGGCAGGCTTTCCCATTGCCCCGGCTGCAATCCCTCCAGCGTCCAATCCCCGATGCGGGCCCGAACAAGACGCAATGTGGGATGTCCGACCGCTGCCGTCATCCGGCGCACCTGCCGATTGCGCCCTTCGCGCAGGGTCAATTCGATCCAGCAATCAGGAACCGTCTGACGCACCCGGATCGGCGGCGTCCTGGGCCAAAGGCTATCAGGTTCGTCAATCACCCGTGCCTTTGCGGGTCGGGTTGGCCCATCATTCAGTTCGACCCCTTCGCGCAGCGCCTTCATCGCGGCAGCGTCGGGAATACCCTCGACCTGAACCCAGTAGGTCTTGGCCATCTTGTGTTTCGGGTCGGAAATCTGCGCCTGCAGCTTTCCGTGATCCGTCAGCAGCAACAAACCCTCACTGTCCCGATCCAGTCGTCCGGCCGGATAGACACCGGGCAGATCAATGTAGTCGGATAGCGTGCTGCGCGGCGAATCTCCATTCGCCCTGTCGGTAAACTGCGGCAGGACATCGAAAGGTTTATTGAAGCGAATGAACCAGGACATGAACAACGCCATAGCGCGCAGAAACCACCTAGCGCAAGCTGTGGATAACTGTCACGCGATTGTTACGGATTCGCATTAATCAATCCCCGAGATATTGTGGAAAATCAGGGCTTGTCAGAGTTTTAACACGATATATAGTTAAGTTAAGGCCGGGGCGGGTGTTCCCCGCTCTGATGTCAAAAAACGGGCAGTGCAGAGCGAGGAGCGATTCTGTTATGGACGGAGACTTCAGGACCGAATTTGTCAGGGAACCCGGTGCACTCAGGCGTCATCCGGCACTGGTCCTGAACGCTGATTATCGCCCCCTGTCCTATTATCCTCTGTCTCTTTGGCCATGGCAGGAGGCGATCAAGGCCGCCTGGCTGGATCGGGTCGACATCGTGGCCGAATATGACGAAGTTGTCCGCAGTCCCAGTACCGAGATACGAATACCTTCGGTCGTTGTCCTGAAAGACTATGTAAAACCCAGAAAGCGCGTGGCCTTCACGCGCTTTAATTTATTCCTGCGGGATGAATTCTGTTGCCAGTACTGCGGCAGCCGAGGCGACCTGACGTTTGACCACGTTGTTCCGCGCGCGGCGGGCGGTGTGACCAGCTGGCAGAACGTGGTGGCAGCATGCAGCCCATGTAACCTGCGAAAAGGGTCAAAATCGCTGCGGCAAGCTGGCATGTCTCTGCGCAAGCCACCCCGCCAACCCGATGCCGAGGCGCTGCGCAATATCGGGCGCAAGTTCCCGCCAAACCATCTGCACGACAGCTGGATCGACTTCCTGTACTGGGATGCGGAACTGGATCAGATCTGACGTTTACCGGACCCGCCACGCTGCAAGCCAGACCAGAACCAAACCGGCCGACAATACGGCATTCCAACCTGCCATGGAAAGACCAAGCATTTCCCACGGGATGTCGTCACAGCGCACCAGCGGCGCGTTCATGATCTGATCCATCAACTCGGTCGTCGACAACCCACCAATGTCGCTGGACGTGCAGCTGCTGGGACCTTCCCACCACTTCTGCTCGACGCCGGCGTGATAAACACCGATACCCGCCGTGGTCGCAGCGGCCAAAGCCCCCAGAAGCGGCAGAACCGAGACCCGTGGCACAGCAATCGCCACTGCACCGATCAACGCTGCGGCGGCGTGCGGATACCGCTGCCAAATGCACATCTTGCAGGGTGCCAACCCGCCAAGGTACTGGAATCCCCATGCCCCCAACAGCAAGGCGACAGACCCTGCCGCCGCAATCAGCACTAATCTGTTTCGGTTGGTCATAGATACTTCACAGCGAAAAATCCGCCAAACAACAGCAAGATAAACAGGGTAAACATCAGGCCCAGGCGCTTTTCGATGAAATCGCGGATCGGTTCGCCGAACCCCCACAAAAGCCCTGCAACGACAAAGAACCGCAAGGCCCGTGCCAGAATTGAGGTCGCAACAAACGTCCCAAAGGGCATCCCGGTCCAGCCGGACATGATCGTGATGACCTTGTAGGGGAATGGCGTAACACCTGCGGTCAGCACAGCCCAGAAGCCGAAATCATTGAAACGCTCGTTGAACTCTTCCATGGCATGGCCTTTGCCCATCGCCTCAAGGACCGGTTGGCCGATGCTTTCATAGAAGAAGGCTCCGATCGCGTATCCCAGCATCCCACCCAGCACCGAAGCCACGAGGGCAACGGTCGCGATCAGCCATGCCCGCGACGGCCGCGCCAGGATCATTGGAATCATCAGCACATCCGGCGGAATCGGAAAGAACGAGCTTTCCACAAATGCCACAATGGCCAGCGCCCAAAGAGCATGCGGATGTTCGGCCAGACGGATGGTCCAGTCATAAAGGGATCGCAACATAAAACACTAAGGTCCAAATCTCACTACCGGCAAGGCAAACCATGCACCCACCGGGGCGTCAACCGTTCAAAGGCAAACAATCCAGATACTGGTTGTTTTTTGCCTCTGGACCTTCCCCGCGTTGGGCGATAATCCAGTGTTCGTGGCCCAAGTGGCGGAATGGTAGACGCAGGGGATTCAAAATCCCCCGCCTTCACGGGCGTGAGAGTTCGAGTCTCTCCTTGGGCACCACCAGCCAAATAACGATAGTACCGACCAGGAATTATCCATTAGGATATTTGCGTATTATGTTGTTTCTTAAAGATAAATTCCGGAAGCCACTTCATCATACCAGTGTTCGCCTGAACGTAAATAAAAAAGACCGAAACACTTCCAACCCGACTCGCATCTACCGTCAGCAGTTAGGTTTCTGGTAACGAACTTCCCCACATAATCGGATTCAGCAACCAAAACACTAGGTGGCCGGTGTTGAGTGGAAGGAAACAAAAAAATGCGATGAACAAAGTGTATTGTGCGAGTTCACCTTTGGCCGGACGAACTGTTTCCAAACGACTGACAATGAACTTCCCAAAACTCCACAGAGGGTTTTGTTCTAGTTTTGCCGTTTTCGGCTCAGAAGACCGTATTTGACAGCCCAGGCCCGGAAGGATCGGCGTTTTCCACCCTCGCGTTTCACACCTTGCTTTGAGTGCGCGCCTCCCATTCTGTTGAACTCGAAGACATCAATAATGCGTTCGGCGCAGCCACAAGCTTCGCCCATACCGACTTTGGCGAAGTAGAACTTTTCAAAGGACTCCGGATTCTTCATGGCAAACCTCCCTGACCTCATTGAAGCCCGCCTGTAGGGGTTTGCCAAATCACTTCTTCGCGGCTCAAGGCGCGAATAATTGACTGTTAGTCTTTGATCCGCGAGTTGTGATCGCCCAGACAAAGCAGTCGCATACAAAACGCAGCTAATCTGCATAGCAGGATGGTTCCATGCAGCCGTGTTGCATTCTCTGAAAACTAGGGGCGGAGAAACCCGCGCCCATTACTTGGTTATTTGGCTCTCAGAAAGGCTCACAAGCTCAATTTGTCGCGCATGAACGCCAAGGCCACACCAAGGCCGTCAGGATCGATTCCGTGGCCCGTGCCCTTCATGACATGTGCGTAAATCTCTTTGAATCCAGCCCCTTGCAAAGCTTCCGCGGCCTCGGGAAGCGATTGCGGAGGCACGACATCATCAGAATCGCCATGGACCAGTAGAATCGGCATGCGGCTGACGGTCTCCTCGGCCAGCATGTCAGGCTCCAGCAACCGGCCCGAGAAGGCCACGATACCGGCAACCGGGTCTTCGCGTCGAGGTGCCACGTGCAAACTCATCATGGTGCCTTGTGAAAAGCCGAACAAAACCACTTGTTCCGGCAACAGATCCTCATCCACCATCAAAGCGTCAAGAAAGGCGTTGAAATCCTCAACCGCCATCGCCATTCCCCTGCGCGCCTCTTCTTCGGACGAGCCGTCAATCCAGGGGATCGGAAACCACTGATACCCGTTGGGCATGCCGGCGATCTGTTCGGGTGCATCGGGGGCCACAAACAGCGTGTCAGGCAGATGGTCACCAAGCACGTCCGCCAGCCCCAAAAGGTCAGCCCCGTTGGCACCATAGCCGTGTACGAACACCACAACCGAGCGTGTGTCGCCCGAGACCGGCTCTTTCCGGAGCGCATTCAAAACCCGTGTCATCTGATCCCTTCTCGTTCTTTCGCGACCCGGTAATAGGCCCACAATACCCGCGCCGCAACCGACCGCCACGGCGACCAGGCTTCGGCCATTTGACGCAACTCCTTGTCCGTCGGGCGTTTTGGCAGGTCGTACAGAATTCGCGCAGCCTCCTGCAATGCCAGGTCCCCAGGCGCGATCACGTCCGCGCGGCCCAGCGAGAACATCGCGTAGATCTCGGCGGTCCAGACGCCGATGCCTGGCACTTCGGTCAACGTGGCCACAACATCCGCGTTAGGAGCATCGCGCAATGCCCTGTAATCAATACGTGCTTCGGCCAGCGCGCGGGCGTATCGGATTTTCTGACGGCTCAGCCCCACGGCGCGCAGATCGTCATCGGTCGCCCACATGATCTTGCGCGGTCCAGTGAGCTTGGCATCCTGCAGCCGTTTCCAGATCGAATTGGCCGAGGCCACACTGACTTGCTGGCTGACAATCGCACTGAGCAGCTGCGCAAATCCGTCCGGGCGACGACGCAAGGGCAATGGCCCGGTTTGGTCCATCGCGTAGGCCATGCGCGGACAGGATTCTGCCAACCACCTTGCCCCTTCGGCAACGCATTCGGGCGTTTCGATGATGCGTCCGACGGACATGGCCTCTCCATAATGTGACACGGGCCGCACGTTAGGCACATATGCCGCATATGCAACCCGCTTGTGTGCCAGGGATTTCACCGATACCCATGCCCCATGACGATGATGACTGCCTCTCCCGACAACTCTCTGGCCAAACGCAACGTAGCGGTTCTGGTTGCCGCGCAGGCCATTCTGGGCGCGCAAATGCCGATGATGTTCATTGTCGGCGGGTTGGCGGGGCAGTCGCTGGCCAGCAACCCTTGCCTTGCAACATTGCCTATCTCACTGATCGTGCTGGGGTCGATGCTGGCCGCCACACCGATCTCGGCGATCATGCAGAAATGGGGTCGCCGGGTGGGTTTTCTGTTTGGTGCGACTGCCGGAGCTTGTGGTGGCGTTGTCGGGGCGTACGGCCTGTACCTGGGGTCTTTCCCGATCTTCCTGCTGGGCAGCCTGCTGACCGGCATCTATATGAGCGCACATGGCTTTTACCGTTTTGCCGCCGCCGATACTGCGTCAGACAGTTATCGCCCGAAGGCGATTTCCTACGTCATGGCCGGCGGGCTTGCAGCTGCAATCATAGGACCGCAGATCGTCAAGCTGACGGCGCAAGCGTATGTCATTCCATTTCTTGGCACCTATCTGGCCGTGATTGCCGTAAACGTTTTTGGTTCGGCCCTGTTCTTTTTCCTCGATATTCCCACACCGGAAAAACCCGCCGAAGACGCGCCGAAGGGCAGAACGCGGATCGAAATGCTCAGAACGCCGCGCATCGCGGTGGCGGTGATTTGCGCCATGGTGTCCTATGCGCTGATGAACCTTGTAATGACATCCACTCCACTGGCGGTTGTAGGTTGCGGTTTCAGCCCGAATGACGCGGCGGATATCGTGACCAGCCATGTTCTGGCGATGTATGTTCCCAGCTTCTTCACCGGCCAACTGATAGCCCGGTTCGGGGTTGAAAAGATCGTCGCGCTCGGGCTGGCCATTCTGGCAGCGGCCGGCGTCGTTGCCCTGCAAGGCGTTGAGCTTGGCAATTTCTTTGTTGCCCTGATCCTGCTTGGGATCGGCTGGAATTTCGGCTTTATCGGCGCGACCAGCATGCTCGCGGACTCGCACGACGTGAACGAGCGTGGACGGATGCAGGGACTGAACGATCTGCTGGTATTTGGCGGTGTTACTCTGGCGTCGCTGGCATCGGGGGGACTGATGAACTGCTCGGGCGGTTCACCGGTCGAGGGATGGACGGCCGTCAATCTGGCCATGATCCCATTGTTGACGCTGGCCGGTGGCGCATTGTTGTGGCTGGTTCTTAAACCGGCCGAGGCCGAAACAGCCTGACAAACGTATTACCAGCGACCGCTGCCGGACCGCCACATCAGTGACGCGCGGCGCCTGACTTCCCCTTGCCACAATGTGCCATTGGCGACGCGTTCAGGCTGCGTCAGCGCCTGCTTCAACACCCAGTCCGCCTGCCAGCCAGCGAATAGCGCGGGTCGGGCCTGCACCGAAACATCCGCCCGCCTCGCACGCGCGCTGTTCAGCCGATCCAGCCCAACCTGCGCCAATGCACGTATGGCATCGGGTGTTCCGTTCAACAAAGGAATGCGGCCGCGCGCCTCAAGCTCGGGGATGGCACGGAACCAGTTGGCGACCCCGACGCCATAGCCAAAATCGCGCAAAACGGCTTCATCTGCAGCGCCGAGCGCCTGCGCTGACGCGACCATCAATGTCCCCGCACTCTGGTCGATATAGGTATCGAAGTGCTCTTCATCTTCGAAAGGGTCTTTGTAGATATCCCAACGCCTTACCGCCACATATTCATCCATAACCGAGGCCAGATGAGGGTTAAGAACCCTAGATAGCGGCGTCACGACCTCATGCCGTCTTATCGTCGGGCCTTGGGCGATTTCCTGAAGCGCATCTCGCCACCATTGCAGGCGCATTTCCGCGATCATCGGCTCTTGCGTCACCCACGGTGCGCGCGCAACTTCGACATTCAGTGCGTAAATGGGAAACAGGACCGCGCGTGCAGGAACCGGGGCGGCCATTGCCGCCATGAATCGATCCGAATCCGCCCGGTGCACCAGTTGCGCACAGGCCTTGAGATCGTCGTCGAATTTCACGCTCACTCAGCCGCTTCCGAGCGCGGATTGCAGTCGCGCACCAGTTTCCACTGGATCGCATCCAGCAGCGCCTCAAACGAGGCATCAACTATGTTGGCACTGACACCAACAGTTGACCATCGGCGTCCCTGCCCGTCTTCGCTGTCGATGATGACCCGCGTGACCGCCTCGGTGCCGCCCTGAGTAATGCGCACCTTGAAGTCGACCAGATGCATGTCATTCAGTATCCGCGAATACTGACCCAGATCCTTGGCCAACGCCTTGGCGAGGGCGTTGACCGGGCCCCGGTCGCTGCCGTCGCCGTCCAGCGATTCACTGACCGACAGTTTCTTTTCCCCGTCGACCTTCACTACAACGACGGCCTCGGAGAGGCTGACCATCTTGTTGTATTTGTTCTTGCGCCGCTCAACCGTGACCTTGTAACGCTTGACCTCGAAGAACTGAGGCAGTTGCCCCAGTTCCGCACGGGCCAGCAATTCAAAGCTCGCCTGTGCGGTGTCATAGGAATATCCAACCGCCTCGCGCTGCTTGATCCGCTCCAGTATGCGCCCCAGCGCCGGATCGCCGGCTTCGACCGTCAGCCCGGCTTCGGTCAGGCGTTTGCGCAGGTTCGATTGCCCGGCCTGGTTTGACATCGGAATGATGCGCGAGTTGCCAACAGTCGCCGGGTCGACATGTTCATAAGTCGACGGGTCCTTAAGAATCGCGCTGGCATGCAGCCCTGCCTTATGCGCAAAGGCCGAGGCCCCGACATAAGCCGACTGCTTGCTGGGCACCCGGTTCAATATGTCGTCCAGCATCCGGCTGATCCGCGTCAGACCTGACAAGGCTTCGCGACTGACGCCAACCTCAAAAGTCGAGGCATAGGGTTCCTTCAGCAAAAGGGTCGGAATCAGGGCAGTCAGATTGGCGTTGCCGCAACGCTCGCCCAATCCGTTCAGCGTACCCTGTATCTGGCGCGCGCCTGCATCTACCGCGGCCAGCGAACAGGCCACAGCGTTTTCCGTGTCGTTATGGGTGTGAATACCCAGACGATCCCCAGGCAGCCCGGCGGCGATCACCTCGGAAACGATGCGCCCGACCTCCGCAGGCAAGGCACCACCATTTGTGTCACACAACACAACCCAGCGCGCACCAGCGTCCAGTGCAGCGCGACAAACCGAGATCGCATAGTCAGGATTGTCCTTGTATCCATCAAAGAAATGCTCGGCATCGAACAAAGCCTCGCGACCCTGCGCCACGACATGCGCGACCGAGGCGCGTACGTTCTCGGTGTTTTCCGCAAGGTCGATACCAAGCGCGTCGGTCACGTGGTAATCATGTGATTTCCCCACCAGACAAACCGCCTGCGTTCCCGCATTCATCACCGCCGCCAGAACGTCATCATTGTCTGCGGACCGACCCGAACGTTTGGTCATCCCGAACGCGGTCAGACAGGCCGAAGTCTTTGGTGCCACATCGAAAAACGCACTGTCCGTCGGGTTGGCACCCGGCCAGCCGCCTTCGATATAGTCAATCCCCAGCGCATCCAGCGCCTGCGTGATCTGCACCTTTTCAGCAGTCGAGAACTGAACGCCCTGTGTCTGCTGCCCATCGCGCAGGGTGGTGTCATAAAGATAGAGCCGTTCCTTGGTCATCACACACCTTCCAGCTTGGATGCGTCAAAGCCCGCGCCGGGGACCAATTCGACACTGTTCTTGCTCATCCGAACTTCAATGCCTGCGGAAACGTACAGGGCTTTCAGGCGATCCACTTCAGCGAAATCTTTGCTCTGCATGGCAGCAGCCCGTGCCTGAACAAGCTTTTCGGCATGGCCGGACAAATCGACGCTATCTGTATGCGCCCAGCCCCCCATCTCATCCGTCAAAAGCCCAAGAAGACGGGCGCCAGCCAACAGACCAGCAGCGTCCCCTTTCGCTGCGAGCCGGTGCAGTTCCGCTACGGCACCCGCGGTGTTCAGATCATCGGCCAGCGCCTCCACAAACGCGTGTGTCACGCTGGCGGCGGGCTTGATGCCCGCTGTCAGCGTCCGCCATTTGCGCAGCGTCCCCTCGGCCTCACGCGCCTTTTTCTCCGTCCAGTCCATGGGCTTGCGGTAGTGAGTTTGCAGGAACACAAAGCGGATCACCTCGCCCGGCACACCCTGCTCCAGCAGATCATGTACGGTAAAGAAATTGCCGAGCGATTTGGACATTTTCTTCCCTTCGACCTGCAGCATCTCATTGTGCAGCCAGACCCTTGCAAACTCACCATGCGGATGCGCGCATTTGCTCTGGGCGATTTCGTTTTCATGATGCGGGAACATCAGATCATTGCCGCCCCCATGAATGTCGAAGCTTTCGCCCAAGAGTTCATAGGCCATGGCAGAGCATTCGATATGCCATCCCGGGCGTCCACGGCCCCAGGGTGACTCCCAACCAGGCAACTCATCGGTCGAGGGCTTCCACAACACAAAATCCATCGGATTCTTCTTGTAGGGCGCAACCTCGACACGCGCGCCTGCGATCATGTCGTCGACCGACCGCCCAGACAGGCTTCCGTATTCTTCCTTCCAGCTGTCCACTGCGAACAGCACATGACCTTCGGCCGCATAAGCGTGCCCCTTTGCGATCAGGTCTTCGATCATCGTAATCATCTGAGCGACAAATTGCGTCGCTCGCGGCATCTCGTTCGGCTCCAGCGCCCCCAGGGCGCCCATGTCGTGCAGATACCAGCCAATGGTTTCGTCGGAACGCTCCTGCACCAACTGCTCAAGCGACCCGACCGCGCCTGCCTGCTTTCGGGCCAGCGCCGTCGCATTTATCTTGTCATCCACATCCGTGAAGTTGCGCACATAGGTCACGTGTTCCGGGCCGTAGACATGGCGCAGCAATCGATAAAGCACATCGAACACCACCACGGGCCGGGCATTGCCAAGATGCGCGCGGTCATAGACGGTCGGGCCGCAGACATACATCCGCACATTGTCGGCATCGATCGGCACGAAATCTTCCTTCGTCCGCGTCCGTGTGTTGTGCAGTCTGATGGTCGTCATCTCGTGGGCTCCTAAGAAACAGCAATAGCTTGCGCGTTGGCGCGGGCTTAGCAACTTGTCTCAGGGATGAAAACGAAAGAAACCGGCCCGCTTGAGAAATCAGCAGGTAATGCAGCAGAAAATGATGCAGGTCATCCGGTTCATGAGGACCGATTACCACGTAAAACACGTCAAGCCAAGGCTTGTGATCGCGCGGATGGCGGGGCACTCTGCCTTGTATGAGCCGAGACCTCGTGAACTCCATATGCCGTGACCTGCCCGGAGCGGAAGTGTCCGACCCCTGGGGTGGCGGTCATGACGCGTGGAAGATTGGCGGCAAGATGTTTGCCTGCATTGGCACGGCGGGCACCGGCGTTTCAGTAAAAACCCCTGATGTCGACACTGCGCAGATGCTGATCGAAGCGGGCGTCGGCACCAAAGCGCCCTATTTCCACCGCAGCTGGTTGCTGCTGCCATGGGAAACGGATGCCGACGAGATGCGCCATCGGCTGATCGCTTCCTATGACATTGTGCGCAAATCGCTTACCAAAAAAGTACAGGCTGAGTTGCCACCTCGTAGCTGATTGACAATACAACGCCATTCAGACCCGGCCGGAAGACGGGTTCCGGCCACGCGCAGAACGGAGCGATACCGCAGCCGACGGGGGCGTTGTCCTTGCTGATCAACTTTGCCCACCACCCCAACCGGAGCGGTCTATTCCGCCGACCCGTTACAAAGCATCTCTGATATTTGCCGAACACGCGACCTTTGGCTGATTTCGGACGAAGTCAGTGACACGCAGTTTGGGTCGGCGTCCATATTTCGCCTCAAAATTTGCTGGTCATGGCCGAACGCACCCCGGTTGTTCGGACCATGTTCAATTCACATGCAATGACAGGATCAAACTACAGCCGGATCATCAGGCCCTAGTACGTCATTTCCATTCCGATCAATCTGGCAATACATACAACGTATGGCGTTCCTAGATTTATTCAGGACGCCTCCAGTTTTACGTTGAACTCGGGCATTGATCTGAAACAGGATTTCTCGGAACTCGTCCGCAATCGGCGAACCTTGGCTATCGAACTGTTGAGCACTCGGAACGTTGTCGGGCTGGTGCCCGAACAGGGGACATGTATTTGATGCTGAATGTTCGTATCAACAGGCGAAGTGGTGAGGCATTTGCAAAGGCGCTGCTCGAAACGCATTCCATTGCGTTGAGGCAAGGTGAGAGCTTGGGCAGCGTTGCGGCTGGTCCCATCCGGGTTGCGATGACGATCGCAAACGACCTCTTCATTGCAGCGCTGCAAACACTGCGTGATTTGGCAATGAACGCTCCCGGGAGAAGCCAAACCATTGATCAGAACCGGAAGGTCGTCCGCAGATTGAAAGTGTTGGCGCCGAGACTGCCATTTGATCGGGTCACATTGTCAAAATTCTGACGCAGCGCCTCGCCACTGATGATAAATCTGTCATTGACCGGATAGGCAACGCCAATTCCGTAGACCGCCGCCGTGTCATTGTCGGCGGACGTATCGATCCGTGCGGCCCCGACCACCACATACCCCAACGCCGGTCCGAAGTCGTACCCGCCGCGCAGTTTCAGCCGTGTCAGACTGTCTAATGTACCTTCCCCCTGACCGAGGTTCAGCGACAGGTGATTGTATTCCAATTCGCTTCCCAGAACGAAGCTTCCGAAATCGTGGTCATAGCCGACATGGAGTCCAAAACTGGAATCGTCACCGCTGGATCCGTTGGGGCCGTCCGCTTCAGTATACCCAAAGCTGAATCCTGCATAACCCCCGGTCCAATCCTCGGCGACTGCCGGGACGGCGCTTAACATTGTCACTGCGACAATGAGGGCCGTGCTGAATTTCATTCACGTCTCCAACATGTTACAACCCCGATGAGCGGGAATTTCGGGGCGCTTACAAACCATTTACCCGAACATTGGGTCCGAGAACCGATATTTCAATTCTGATAACAGACAGGTTAATAAATAGTGATCCAACTATATCAGATTTCCACCCGAACGGGAAGAAATCTCACGCTGAAACCCTTTCGACAAAGAAAGGGAGCAATGGCGACCTATTTCTAAGTTTGGGTCGCAAACAGGACAGATCATGTCGCCAGGTGAAGGATAACTACGGCCAACGTAAGAGGTCCGCATGAAAAGCGACTACTGGAAAATCCGCTTGATCAGCCGCACCATTGGTGCGGATCGCGGACGTGCGGCGCGGGGAAGGCCATTCTGAGGGTGAATTAAGCCACTCTTCAGGAACAGCTCTTAACCCGGACCAAACACATGAACGACCAAACCCGTACTTCCTCTCGCAGCGGCGGACGCTCCGCGCGCCGTGCCGCCCGTGCCTCTGCCCTGCCCGATCACCTGCGCCCCGTGCGGCCCGGAATGGAGGGCGGCACCCTGAACGTGCTGACTCAGTCACAGTTGGAACGCATTCACGAAGCTGCGCTGACAGCGCTGGAAACGATTGGCCTTGCGGATGCGCCGCAAAGCGGGATCGACTATCTTGTTGCCGTAGGCTGTACCCTGGGTGATGACGGTCGCATCCGGTTCCCGCGTGCGCTGGTGGAAGATACCATCGCCAAAGCCAATCGTTCCGTGACGCTTTACAGCCGGGATGGAAAGACCGATCTGGAACTGTCAGGCACGCGTGTTCATTACGGCACGGCTGGCGCGGCTGTCAGCATGGTCGACGTACACGGCCAGGAATACCGCGATTCGACCGTGCAGGATCTGCATGACGCCTCACGCATCTGCCAGCAGCTTGACAACATTCACTTTGTGCAGCGTCCGATGGTTTGCCGCGATATTGCGGATAACCTTGAGATGGATCTGAACACGGTCTACGCCACGACCTCGGGCACGTTCAAGCATATCGGCACATCCTTTACCGAACCCAGCCATGTCGCCCCGGCGATAGAAATGCTGCACATGATCGCGGGCGGCGAGGACAAATGGCGCGAGCGGCCGTTCATGTCCAACTCGAACTGCTTTGTCGTTCCGCCAATGAAATTCGCAACGGAAAGCTGCGAAGTGATGGAAGAATGCATCAAGGCCGGGATGCCGGTGCTGCTGCTGTCGGCGGGAATGGCCGGAGCGACTGCGCCTTCGACGATTGCGGGCGCAATCACTCAGGCAACGGCGGAATGCCTGGCCGGTCTGGTTTACGTCAATGCCGTCAAACCCGGTGCGCCAGCCGTTTTTGGAACCTGGCCCTTTGGTCTGGACCTGCGCACCGGCGCGATGTCCATCGGTTCGGGTGAACAGGCCCTTCTGACCGCGGGCTGCGCCCAGATGCACAGGTTCTACGACCTTCCGGGCGGTGCCGCCGCCGGAGCATCGGATGCGAAACTGCCGGACATGCAGGCCGGATGGGAGCAGATGTGCTCGAACGTTATGGCCGGATTGTCGGGCCTGAACATGGTCTACGAAGCGGCTGGAATGCACGCCTCATTGTTGGGTTTCTGCTTTGAGAGCCTGATCCTCAGCGATGACCTGATCGGCCAGGCGCAGCGCTGCGTGCGCGGGATCGAAGTGACGGACGAAACTTTGGCGCTGGACCAGATGGCGGCCGTCTGCATGGGCGGACCGGGTCACTATCTTGGCACGGATGCAACGCTCAGCCGCATGCAGGCAGATTATGTCTATCCGACCTTCGGAGATCGCTCCTCACCCAAGGAATGGGTGGAACTCGGCAAACCTGATCTGATTGAGAAAGCGATCAAGCGAAAAGATGAAATCCTGTCAGCACCGTCGCCGGCACAATTCGACCCGATGCTGGATGCTGAACTTCGAAGCAGATTCAACATTCACTTGCCGAGATAAGACACTGAAAAGCGGCCTGAAATGCTCAGGCCGCTTTCCCGCACCCGGATTTAGCCGTCACTGGATGGAAGCAAACCCGCTTCCTGTGCGACGGCAATCTCGGCCTGATCCAGCGCGCCGTCGCCATTTGCATCCATGGCCGAGAACCCGTCTGCGTCGACATCGGGCAGAATTGCCTGCACTTCTTCGATTGTCAGTACGCCATCCCCGTTTGCGTCCACTGAGGTTTGAGCGACGGCCAGTGTTGGCAATCCAAGTACGATTGCTGAGAATACAGCCAGATTTTGGCGTTTCATTTCGGTGCCTCCTGAGAGTGTTGTTGTCTGTTTTCTGTCCGGACAGGCCCCAGAAACACCCGATTGACGCCTTCTGTCACTCGCAATGGTTGAGGACGTACATTTCAGTACAATCATTGAGTGTTTTGCAGAGTCGCATCTGCGGTCCGCCGCCAAGAAAAACACCCGAAGTTCTGTTCGGCGGTTCTTGCCCGATAACAGGAACGCATTCCGGCAAGGCTTTGCTCAGGTCAAAAAAGAAAGGGGGCCGAAGCCCCCTGTCAGTTTCGCCTTCCAGGCTCGTATCGTTGACCGCCCGGTGTTTTTTTGCCTGCGGCCTGGACTGCGCATGGGACGAGCGCACCCGCCCCGTGAAAGAGTGGGAAGGACCGATATTCCGCCCCACCCTGTTCCCGGCCAACACGGGCATGTCGGCCGAGTGGAGAAAGGTCAGTTGGTAAGTCTCAGAGCCTTTCTCCGTATTCGTCGGGGCCGGTCACTGTGGCAGCATCCGACCCCTGCACCCCGGGGTGCCAGGGCGCTAAACTTCAGCTACACCCGCTTGTCGCGCCACAGGTGTTGCATTTCATGCAGGTGCCGTTGCGCACCAGCGTGTAGTTTCCGCATTCTCCGCACGGGTCGCCCTCGTATCCCTGCATCTTCGCCTTCGTACGGGCGTCCATGCTGGTCGCGACGGCTGTCTCCGCAACCGGTGCCGCAAATTGCGCTGCGGATTCGGCCATGCCGTTCGCGCCGGACTGCCCACCATTGAACACCATCAGGTCCTGCGGCAATCGCTTGCGGAGGTAGCCAGTCGAACTGATTTGTTTCAGTACTTCCAAGGACTTGGACGCCGCTGTTTCGCTGATTTCCGAAACGTTCGACAACCCGTCTTCCTCTCCCCGGCCCAGATCATCAAAGGTTGCGCCTTCGGGCTTCACATGGGCTAGGTCTGTGCGGTCGAGATAAGACACGGCCAGTTCGCGGAAGATGTAATCCAGGATCGACGTCGCGTTCTTGATCGAGTCGTTGCCCTGCACCATCCCCGCCGGTTCGAACTTGGTGAAGGTGAAGGCATCGACGAACTCTTCCAGCGGTACGCCGTATTGCAGGCCAACAGACACGGCGATGGCAAAGTTGTTCATCATCGCACGGAAGCCAGCGCCTTCCTTGTGCATATCGATGAAGATCTCGCCCAGCTTGCCGTCTTCGAACTCGCCGGTGCGCAGATAAACCTTGTGGCCGCCGACGATCGCTTTCTGGGTATACCCCTTACGGCGATGCGGCAGTTTCTCGCGATGGCTGCGGATCATTTCCTTGACCACAACCTTCTCGATCACCTTTTCGGCCAGAACGACGGCTTTCTCCTGCGCCGATCCGCTCTCTAGCACTTCAGCGGCTTCATCGTCATCCTCGACCAGCGCCGCAGCCAGAGGCTGCGACAGTTTCGAGCCATCACGATACAGCGCGTTCGCCTTCACACCCAGCGACCAGCTGAGTTCATAAGCCTTCTGGCAATCCTCGATGGTTGCGTCATTCGGCATGTTGATCGTTTTCGAGATCGCACCTGAGATGAAGCTTTGCGCCGCGGCCATCATAGTGATGTGGCTATCAACCCCAAGGAAACGCTTGCCTTTCTTGCCGCACGGGTTGGCGCAGTCGAAGATCGAGTAGTGCTCTTCCTTCAGGTGCGGCGCGCCTTCCAGCGTCATTGTTCCGCATACATGGTCGTTGGCCGCGTCGATATCCGCTTTGGTAAAGCCCAGATGGCGCAGCAGATCGAAGGTCGGGTCGTTCAACTTGGTCGCCGGGATGCCCAGAACGCCGGTGCAGAAATCCTCGCCCAGTGTCCACTGGTTGAAGACGAACCGGATATCAAAGGCGCTTTCCAGCGCGGCATCCACCTTGGCCAGCTCATTCGCGCCAAAACCATGACCGGTCAGCGAGGTGTGGTTGATCCCCGGCGCGTTGCCGATGGTGCCGTGACCAACCGCGTAACCCACGATCTCTTCAATCTGAGACGAGGAATAGCCCTGCTTTTCCAGCGCCGACGGCACTGAGCGGTTGATGATCTTAAAGTAACCGCCACCAGCCAGCTTTTTAAACTTCACCAGAGCAAAGTCAGGTTCGATTCCGGTCGTGTCGCAATCCATCACCAGACCGATGGTACCGGTCGGTGCGATCACGGTAGCCTGCGCGTTGCGGTAGCCGTTCTTTTCGCCGAGGCTCAGCGCCTCATCCCAGGCCGACATTGCAAGATCAATCAGACGCTTGTCTGGGCAGTTGCCATGGTCCAGCGGCACCGGCTTGACGGCCAGTTTCTCATAACCCTCGGTCACACCCTGCGACGCACGGCGGTGGTTGCGGATAACGCGCAGCATGTGGTCGGCGTTACGCTCATACCCTTTGAACGGGCCAAGCTCGCCTGCAATCTCCGCCGAGGTCGCATACGCCACACCGGTCATGATCGCGGTCAGCGCGCCACAGATCGAACGCCCCTCATCTGAGTCATAGCTGTAGCCCATGTTCATCAGCAGGCCGCCGATGTTGGCGTATCCAAGACCCAAGGTACGGAAATCATAAGACAGTTGCGCGATTTCCTTGGACGGGAACTGCGCCATTGTCACCGAGATTTCCAGCGTCAGGGTCCACAGACGCGAAGCGTGCATGTAGTCCGCCGCCTGAAACTCACCATCCTTGAGGAAGGTCAGCAGGTTCATCGACGCCAGATTACAAGCCGTGTCATCGAGGAACATGTATTCCGAGCAAGGGTTCGAGCCGCGGATGGCTCCGTCTTCGGGGCATGTGTGCCATTCGTTGACTGTGTCATGAAACTGGATACCCGGATCAGCACAGGCCCATGCCGCATGGCCGACTTTTTCCCACAGATCGCGCGCCTTGACGGTCTTGGAAACCTTGCCGTCGGTGCGATTGATCAGTTCCCAATCCGCGTCTTTCTCAACTGCGGTCAGGAAAGCGTTGGTCACGCGGATTGAGTTGTTCGAGTTCTGGCCCGAAACCGAGCTGTAGGCTTCCGAATCCCAGTCCGTATCGTAAGTCGGGAACTCGATGCTGTCGTGACCCTGACGCGCATAATCCAGCACGCGCTTAATGTAAGTCTCTGGGATCGCGACTTTTTTGGCTTCGCGAACCGCGTTCTTCAGGCTGTCATTCTTATTGGGATCATACGCATCATCCTGCGCGCCGTCCCAGCTGCGGATGGCCTCGAAAATGCCGTTCAGCATCTTCTCGTGCATCTTCGATCCGGCAACGATCGAGGCCACCTTCTGCTCTTCGATCACCTTCCATTCGATGAATTGCTCGATATCGGGGTGATCTGCATCGACGATTACCATCTTTGCTGCTCGACGGGTTGTCCCGCCTGATTTGATCGCGCCAGCGGCGCGGTCGCCGATCTTGAGAAAGCCCATAAGGCCCGAGGACTTGCCACCACCCGACAGCGCCTCACCTTCTGCACGCAGATGGCTGAAGTTGGTCCCGGTACCCGAACCATATTTGAACAGGCGCGCCTCGCGCACCCACAAGTCCATGATGCCGCCTTCGTTCACCAGATCATCATCGACGGACTGGATGAAGCAAGCATGCGGCTGCGGGTGCTCGTATGCGGATTTCGATTTGGTCAGCTTGCCGGTTTTGTAGTCGACATAATGGTGACCCTGCGCCGGGCCGTCGATCCCGTAGGCCCAATGCAGACCGGTGTTAAACCATTGCGGCGAGTTCGGCGCCGCGCGCTGGGTCGCCAGCATATAGCGCATCTCATCAAAGTAAGCGCGCGCGTCATCCTCGGTTGAGAAATACCCGCCTTTCCAGCCCCAATACGCCCAAGCGCCGGCCAGACGGTCGAACACCTGCTTGGACGAGATTTCTCCGTCAAACTCAGCGTCTTCAGCGGGAACCGAACGCCACAGGAATTCGGGAACGTCCTTTTCTTTGACTTTCTTCAGCTTGGACGGAACACCAGCCTTGCGGAAATATTTTTGGGCGATGACATCGCTGGCAACCTGGCTCCAGCTTGAAGGGATTTCGATATTCTCGAGACGGAAAACAATTGTCCCATCCGGGTTGCGGATTTCGGATGTTGCCGAAACAAACTCCAGATCTGCATATGCATCCTGCCCGGATTTGGTGAATTTTCTGTCAATCTTCATGTCCGCCGCCCTAGCTACAACCAGCTTAATTTTCGGTTTTCGACACCAAATCTTGTTTGCGGGGTGTCGACCGCCTGCCACCGATTTCCGGACAAAAGGGTATCGGTCGCTGCCTTTGACAGCGCATAGCCGAACAATTCGGCTGCACGTGGCATTGGTATGCTTTCCGTCCCTCGCCCGTTGCCTTATTCTGGTAAGTGCCTACCAGATATTGTGGCACGTCTTTCGGCCCATACAATCTGACGTATATACCCATATGTGGTCAACGGGCTTTTTCGATCTTTTTTCAAATCTTTTTTGTTGACCTCATCCCATGACGAGTCCGCAATTCACTTGTCCACGATTCCTCCACAGGTAAGACGCTTCCGCGCAGGACCTGACCGCCGGACGGCTCAAATTGATTTCTCTTTTTTCTCGCCATGGTTATCGGCCAATGATCAAGCAACCAGCTGTTAATGCTCGGGCCAGAGAATCATCGTCCCGTGCCCCGGTCCCATGCCATAGTGAAACCATCTCTAAAGTCTGAACCCTGTTGGTTTTACATATGAATCTGCTTCATCTGCTGCCTGTTGCCGCGCTGATCGTGTCCTGCACACCACAAGACACGTCCCCGTCATCGCGCAGCGCTGAATTCCCGGAGTATCCCCAAAAGCTGTTCAGTGCGTTTGAAACCGACTGCGTGGGCCCTGGCAACAAATATGTAAAAACCGACCGAAACACCGTCGAATGTCGCGAGTTGCTGCCCCCCGACATGACGGCCTATCTGATTCTCAACTTTGACGGTTATCCCCAAAACCTGCCGCAGATCGTGACGTATCTGCATTCCAGTAAGATCCAGGCTGGCTATCGGGTCGATGCCGAGTTGTTTTTTTTGGTTCCGCAGAAAAGTGGGAAGACCGTGAAGATTCCAGTGCAAAGCGAGATGGTTAATCGCGATTTTTCGCGGCTGTACACCGAATTTGGCGGGAATCCGATTTGATCGAAAAAGTGGTCGGGGCGGCAGGATTCGAACCTACGACCCCCTGTACCCAAAACAGGTGCGCTACCAGACTGCGCCACGCCCCGGACCGTGCGCCTTCCTAAACGTGCCGATTTGATTTGAAAAGGCCTAACAGGGCCAAATCGCAGGTCCGCGCGAAAAAACTTTGTGCCGCATCTGGGAACCGGGCGTTATCAGGTACCGCGCCGCGAGACCGGCGTTAATTTCCAATACCGCAAATACCTTACCCCCACCGTCGACAGGGGTCAGATCACCCGGAACCGCATTGTGGTGCACTTTCATTACGGACCCGGACTGATCCAGAAAAATCATGTCCAAAGGAATCAGCGTGTTCTTCATCCAGAACGCCACGGGTTGCGGCGGATCGAAGACAAACAGCATCCCCGACTGTGTCGGCAGTGATTCCCGAAACATCAAGCCGCGCGCACGGTCCTGAGGCGAGATCGCAAGTTCGATATCAAACCGAATGTGAGTTTTGTCGTTCCGGACATAGATCCTGTCTTCCCGACAGGCCGCCAACGCGGTTTCAGCCCACATTACTGAAAGAATAATGAGAACCGAGAGAAACCTGATCATTGGCACTTATGCGTCCAGAGCAGCTTCCCAGGCCAGAACCTGCGCCGCCATACGTCCCCGCTTGCCGTCGATGACACGCATCGCAAGGGCCTCGCCCGGCTGAAGATCGGCCAGCCCGGACCGGCGCAGAACCTCGATGTGAAGAAAAACGTCTTCATCACGGCCAAAGACATTTGCAAAGCCAAAGCCCTTGCCTTTGTCGAACCATTTGACGCGCGCCGCCTCAAGCGGTGCGTTGGCAATCACGACCGGGTCAAGATCGGCGAAATCGGCCAGCAGCATGGCATCTGCGCGTGCGGGGGGATCGACGGTCACGACTTCGACCGCCTGAACACCGCGATCGGTGCGATGCGTCATAATCTCGATACCAGCGCCATCGGCGACCGAACTTTGCCCGAAATTGCGCAACACGTTCACATGCAACAGAATATCCGGGCCGCCTTCGTCGGACACAACAAATCCGTACCCCTTTGCGGGATCGAACCATTTAACGTGTCCACGTACGCGGTACATGTTGTTCAGATCTTCTGGCACTGTTTTCCCATCGCGAAAATTAGCACTTCGTTAAGGGTTTGATGTGTATGGGAATGGCGCGCAAATTCAAGTTGAAAAAAATCATTGTTTTCTGCGTGTTGCATTTCACGATACGCGAACGTCATGGATTCAACCTCTGCACTTGCCACGCGGAACCCGATTGATCCCGCCGCCATCTGAACCGATCATGCAAACGAAATGCACCATCGGCCCAAAACTCGATTTCCGTCGGCTCTAACCGATACCCGCCCCAGAACGGCGGGCGTGGCGGATTGGGTCCAAGTTTCGCCGTTACTTTCGCCACTTCCGCCATCAGAACCGATCGGCTGCTCAGCGGCTGCGATTGTTTGGAAGCCCAGGCCCCCAAACGGCTTTTCAGTGATCTCGAGGCATAGTATTCATCCGCCTTCGGACCATCCTCGCGCGATATTGTACCACGAACTCGGATCTGCCGCCGCAAGGATTTCCAGTGCATGACAAAAGCCGCTTTGCCGGCACTTTCCAGTTCGGCTGCCTTGGCGCTTTCATAGTTCGTGTAGAATACAAAGGCGTCCGGCTCGATTTCCTTAAGCAGAACCATGCGCACATTGGGCATACCGTCCGAATCTACGGTCGCCAAAGCAATCGCATTCGGATCGTTAGGTTCAGACTCTCTGGCCTCGCCCAGCCACCGCTCCGCCAATTCAAACGGATCAGTTCCGGCAAAAATGCCGCTACGCTCGTTCATTTCCATCCCCTGGAAAGTAATGTTGACGACCCTAAGGCGAGAACCCGCTGCGGGCAAGACCCGCTCAGCCTTGAAGCAGCGCATCCAATGGCCTAAACCACTCTGATAAAACCGGGACAGGCGGAGATCCAAATATGTCTAATCAGTTGATGGCCGGAAAACGCGGCCTCATCATGGGACTGGCCAATGACAAATCAATCGCATGGGGAATCGCCCGCGCCCTGTCCGAAGCAGGCGCTGAGCTGGCGTTCTCGTATCAGGGCGATGCGTTGAAAAAACGGGTTGACCCACTGGCGGCCCAGTTGGGTAGCGATATCGTGTTGCCCTGTGACGTCAGTGATGAGGCATCCATTGACGGGTTGTTCGCGCAGCTTTCTGAAAAATGGGGCAAGCTGGACTTTATCGTCCATGCCATCGGATTCTCGGACAAGAACGAACTGCGCGGGCGCTATGTCGATACGTCACGGGCTAATTTCAACCTGACGATGGACGTGTCGGTCTATTCCTTTACCGCAGTGATGCAGCGCGCAGAAAAACTGATGTCCGAAGGCGGCAGCGCAATCACGCTGACCTATTACGGGGCCGAGCAGGTGATGCCGCACTACAACGTGATGGGCGTCGCCAAGGCCGCGCTGGAGGCATCGGTCAAATATCTGGCTGAAGACCTGGGCAAGGACGGGATTCGCGTAAACGCTATTTCCGCGGGTCCGATCAAAACACTGGCGGCAAGCGGTATCGGCGATTTCCGCTATATCATGAAGTGGAACGAATATAATTCGCCCCTGCGCCGGAACGTGACCATAGACGATGTCGGCAAATCCGCCCTATACCTGTTGTCCGACCTCAGCAGCGGTGTAACCGGTGAAAATCTGCACGTGGATTCGGGGTATCACATCGTCGGCATGAAAGCCGTCGATGCGCCGGATATTGAAAAGGGTTGATCAGATGAGCGCCAAAGACCGCTTGCCGCACGAAAAAGGGTTTCATATCAGCTGGGACCAGATTCACCGCGATTCCCGCGCCCTGGCGTGGCGTCTCGATGGCCAGGGGCCCGACGACGGCGCCTGGCGCGCGGTCGTGGCCATCACTCGGGGCGGTATGGCTCCTGCGATGATCGTCAGCCGAGAACTGGATATTCGCACGGTCGATACGATCAGCGTCCGCTCGTACCATCATCAGGAACAAGGCGAGGCCGAAGTGCTCAAGGCACCGGATGCCAAGCTGATGAGCGACGGAACTGGTGTGCTGATCATCGACGATCTGGTCGACAGCGGCAAAACGCTGGAACTTGTACGCGACATGTATCCCAACGCGCATTTCGCCACAGTCTACGCCAAGCCCAAAGGTCGTCCGATGGTGGACACCTTCATCACCGAGGTCAGCCAGGACACCTGGATATTCTTCCCCTGGGACATGGCCCTGCAATATGTCGAGCCTTATCGCGGCACCGATTGATCCCACGCCGCGGTTTCTTCTGTTCAAAATACCTCGGAGCGCGGGGCAGTGCCTCGCAAAAACCGCATGACACATACACGCACCACCGCCACTTTCGCCCCTCCGGTGATGGAGGCGCGACGCTGGCTGGAAGGCGTCGAGTTTCCCGAAGACCGGCCTCTGATCAATGTCAGTCAGGCCGCGCCCGTGGACCCTCCGCCACTCGAACTGCGAAAGGCAATGGCAGAGTTCGCGATTTCCGAAAACAGCGCCCATCTTTACGGGCCTGTGTTGGGCAATACCGACCTTCGCACAGAGCTGGCCCGCCAGATCGGGGCACATTATCAGTCCCATGTCGAACCGGAACAGGTCGCAATCACATCAGGATGCAATCAGGCATTTTCTGCTGTGATCGCCGCGATCACGGATCAGGGGGACGAGGTTATCCTGCCAACCCCCTGGTATTTCAATCATAAAATGTGGCTCGACATGGTTGGTGTGCGGGCTGTTGATCTTCCCACGGGTGATAATCTGCTGCCGGACGTGGCCCGGGCCCGAGACCTGATCACCGAAAAGACACGCGCGATTGCGCTGGTCACTCCGAACAATCCAGGCGGCGTCGAATACCCCTCGGAACTGGTTGGGGCGTTCTATGATCTTGCGCGTGAGGCCGGCATCAAACTGTTGGTGGACGAGACCTATCGGGATTTCGACAGCCGGTCCGGTGCTCCGCATGAACTGTTCCGTCAGCCCGACTGGCAGGATACATTTGTTCATCTCTACTCGTTTTCCAAGGCCTTCCGTCTGACCGGCCACCGGGTCGGAGCCATCGCGGCAAGTCCGCAACTTTTGGCCGAGATCGAAAAGTTTCTGGACACGGTTGCTATTTGCCCGGGTCAGATCGGCCAGTTCGCCGCGCTGTGGGGGATGCAGAACCTGTCACAATGGCTTGCGTCTGAACGTGATGAAATCCTGGATCGCCGTGCAGCCATCGCAAAAGAGATGCCCAGACTGACGGCCAGGGGCTGGCGATTGCTTGGTCTGGGGGCGTATTTCGCATATCTTGAACATCCATTCGACATTCCGTCAGATGAGCTTGCCCAAAAGCTGGTGGCCAAAGCTGGTGTTCTGCTGCTGCCAGGTACCATGTTCACACCCACTCAGGATGCGGCGGGCCAACGGCAGGTGCGCATCGCTTTTGCCAACATCGACCGCGTGGGTATCGAACGATTGTTCGACCGTCTTCAGGCGCTTTCCATCTGATCTTGCCCCCCGGCGGAACGCGTCGTATTCAGGGCCGCAACCAACAGGGCAGTCATCTGCCGACAAAAGCATGAAAGAGGGCATCCATGGCCGCAGGCATGAAAAACCTATCAAAGACCTTCGTCTGGATTCTCATGGGCTTGCTGATGCTTGGACTTGCAGGGTTTGGCGCCGTAAACCTCAGCGGTACGGTGCGGACGGTGGCGCAGGTCGGCGACGAAGTGGTTCCGATCAACGCTTATGTGCGCGAACTGCAGCGTGAAATCCGCGCGGTCGAGGCCCAGACAGGTCAGGCCCTGCAAATGTCGCAGGCACAGGAGTTGGGGCTGGGCCAACTGGCGTTGTCCCGTCTGACGGCTCTGGCTGCGTTGAACAACGAGGTGGCTCAGCTGGGCGTATCGATTGGCGATGAAAACCTGCAGAAGGAAATCGTCGCGATCCCGGCATTTCAGGGCGTGGACGGCAATTTCGACCGCGAGACCTACCAGTTCCAACTGGAACAGGCGGGGATGACCGATGCCGAGTTCGAAGCTGATCTTCGCAAGGAATCCGCGCGGACCATTGTCCAAGGGGCGGTTGTCGGCGGCGTCGTAATGCCTGCAACGGTGTCGGACGTATTGACGGACTATGTCGGCGCACGGCGCAGCTTTACCGTCGCGACACTTGGGGCCGATGCCCTGACCGCACCGATTGCTGAACCCACGGACGAGCAGTTGCAAACGTATTACGACGAAAACACGGATCGTTTCACCCTGCCCCGCACCAAACGCCTGACGTACGCGATCCTGTCGCCCGAAATGTTGCTCGACAGCGTTGAAATCCAGGACGACGCCTTGCGCAGCCTTTATGATCAGCGCATCGCCGAATTCCAGCAACCGGAACGACGCCTCGTCGAACGGCTGGCCTTTTCGGACGAAGCGGCCGCTATGGATGCCATGGCGCAGATCGAGGTTGGCGGCACGACATTTGAACAGCTCGTGCGCGATCGCGACCTCGAACTGAGCGACATTGATCTGGGCGATGTGACCCGCGAAGACCTCGGCGAAGCGGCCGATGCTGTTTTTGGGGCTGATCTTGATGCGGTGGTTGGACCTCTGCCGTCCGTGTTTGGCCCTGCTCTGTTCCGGATCAACGGATCACTGGCAGCAAACAACATCCCGTTTGAAGACGCTGCCCCTGACCTGCGCGAAGAACTGGCAGCCGAGCGTGCACGGCGTCTGATCGAGGCGCAGGCCGAGGACATCAACGACATGCTTGCCGGTGGGGCCACCCTGGAAGAACTGGCAGGCGAAACCGAGATGGAACTGGGCCAGATCGACTGGACCCGTGAAAACGAAGAAGGTGTCGCCGCGTATGAGGGCTTTCGCGCCGCCGCCGAAGCCGTTCGCGAAGGCGACTTCCCCGAAATCGGCTTTCTCGAAGACGGCTCGATTTTCGCGTTGCGCCTGAATGAGGTTCTGCCGCAGCGGCCTGAACCGCTTGAGACCGCCCGTGACCGTGTGGCCGAGGCATGGGTTCAGGCTGAAACAGGCAAGGCCCTGCAGGATCAAGCCAACACTGTCTTGACCCAACTGGCGACCGACGGCGACTTTGCCGCGACAGGTTTGCCGTTCCGGGTAGAGAACGCATTGACCCGCACCGCCTTCCTTGATGACGCTCCGGTCGGATTTATGACCCAGGTCTTTGAAATGGAGCCGGGTGAGTTGCGGGTTGTCCCCGGCAATAATGCCGCCCTGATCGTCAGGCTGGACGAACTGCTGCCGCCGGCTGAGACCGACGAACTGCGCCAGATGAAAGCCGCGCTGGAAGTCCAGATGAACCAGGCGCTGGCTCAGAACATTTTTGACGCCTATGTGCGCGATGCCCAGACTCGTGCCCGCCCGGTCATTGATCAGCGTGCGCTGAACGCCGTGCAGGCGAGCTACTAAAAGAGAGCGGACATGGCCCTGACCCCAGAATTTGACGCATTCGCGCGTGCCTACGAGGCAGGCGAGAATCAGGTCGTCTATACCCGCCTGGCCGCCGATCTGGACACGCCCGTCTCGCTGATGTTGAAACTGACGGGGGCTCAGAAGGACGCTTTTGTTCTGGAATCGGTCACGGGGGGCGAAGTCCGCGGGCGCTACTCGATCATCGGTATGAAGCCGGACCTCATCTGGCATTGCCATGGCGAGACGTCCTCGCTGAACCGCTCTGCCCGGTTCGATCCGGACGCCTTCGTGCCGCAGGACGGCAATCCGATGGACAACCTGCGGTCGCTGCTGGCCGAATCCCGCATCGACCTGCCTGAAGAATTGCCGCAGGCTGCGGCTGGCCTGTTCGGCTATCTTGGCTATGACATGGTGCGGCTGGTCGAATACCTGCCGGATGTGAACCCCGACCCGTTGGGCCTGCCGGATGCGGTGATGCTGCGCCCGTCGGTGATCGCGGTTTTGGATGGGGTAAAAGGCGACGTGACGGTCGTGTCCCCTGCCTGGGTCAGCGAAGGTCAATCCGCCAAGGCCGCCTATGCGCAGGCTGCCGAACGCGTCATGGATGCTGTCCGCGATCTGGAACGCGCGATGCCGACCGAATCCAGGGATCTGGGTGATGCGCATGAGATCGCCCCGCCCGTTTCGAACTTCACCAAATCCGGCTACATGGAAGCGGTTGAGAAGGCCAAGGAATATATCCGCGCAGGCGATATCTTTCAGGTGGTTCCGGCCCAGCGTTGGACACAGGAATTCCCGCTGCCGCCCTTTGCGCTTTATCGATCCCTAAGGCGCACAAATCCTTCACCGTTCATGTTCTATTTCAATTTCGGCGGATTTCAGGTTGTCGGCGCAAGCCCGGAAATTCTGGTACGTGTCTTCGGGGATGAAGTTACGATCCGCCCCATCGCCGGCACCCGTCCGCGCGGAGCGACGCCGGAAGAGGACAAGGCGAACGAAGTCGATTTGCTTGCCGACAAGAAAGAACTGGCCGAGCACCTGATGCTGCTGGATCTGGGCCGCAATGACACCGGGCGCGTTTCCAAAATCGGCACCGTGCGCCCCACGGAAGAGTTCATCATCGAACGCTACAGCCACGTGATGCATATCGTCTCGAACGTGGTTGGCGAACTGGCAGAGGACAAAGACGCACTGGACGCGTTCTTTGCAGGGATGCCTGCGGGCACGGTCTCGGGTGCCCCGAAGGTGCGCGCGATGGAAATCATTGATGAACTGGAACCCGAAAAGCGTGGTGTATACGGCGGCGGCGTCGGATATTTCAGCGCCGGCGGCGACATGGACATGTGCATCGCCCTGCGGACGGCAATCGTTAAGGACCAGAAACTGTACATTCAGGCCGGCGGCGGTGTTGTTTATGACAGCGACCCCGAGGCGGAATATATGGAAACGGTTCATAAATCGAACGCGATCCGGCGCGCTGCGGCGGACGCCGCCCGATTTATGGGATCAGGAAACAGCTAAAGAAAAAGGCGGCGATACACCGACCAGCCGCCTTTTATTGAATTTTCCCTGACGTTTACTGAACTTCTTTCAACATCACGGCCGAGATCGGCGCCATTGCAACCCGGTTGCCGCGGTCCTCAAGCCCCCACAGCAGCAGTGCGGAAATCGTTTCTGGTCTCAAACGTCCCAGCATCACGACCGTTCCCTGCTGCCCGGCCCGGAATGCAGCCTGATCCAGAAAGCGGCGCATGATCTTCGGGTCCTGCCTTGCTCCGTCAATGTCGCGGAACACGACACCTGAAGGTGTCCCGTTGCGGGCGGCGAGTTTCTGAACCGTGTTCAAACCGTTGTCCTGCGTGATCAGACCGCGCCCGGTTCCGGCCGCAATCGCCGCAACCTGATCAGCCACCTGACGATTACCCTGAATGCCGGTGTTTACACCTTCCAGAATACCCACCGTTTCCGGCAGCGTCTCGAACCAGACCGCCAAAGACACCTCGGCGTCCTGTGCATTTGCGGCTTCCGGCAAGTCCGCGATGGCCATTACTTCAAAACCGGCCTCGCGGTGGCGCGCCATCTTTTCAGCGGCGTCAGGATCCGACGGGCTGATCGCGAAACTCAGCGGATAGGGAAAATCACGCAAAGCCTCGGCCCCAAAGGCACCTTCGTCGTCAATGAGGATGATCGACATCAAAGGCTTGGATTCCGGGTTTTCGAAGCTGGCGGCGTATGCCTCGATCGGTTTTCCGACCGGCACCTGCTCGGTCTCTTCGGCTTCCACAACAGGATCATCCCGTTCCGTCAGAGGAACCACACGCCTGCCAATTGTCGAGCCTGGCGTTGCGGGCTGATCGCCCCCGATCTGCGGCAAGGTTGCGATACGGGGCAGATTGCGAGGAAGAGTATCCTCATCCCCTTCCACGGCAATGGGGCTGTTTTCAAACGGGTTCTCGACCTTCGGTTCTTCCGGCGTGCCCGGCAGTGGTGCAGGCTCAGCTTCCGGTTCCAGAACGGCCACATCTTCGGCTGGCGGCGCCGGAGGTTCAGGCGCGGTATCGGCCACCTCAGGCAAAGCTTCGACCTGTGGCGTGCCAGCGGCAATCGCAGGAGCCGGTGGTGCAACTGGTGCGTCTGGGGCGACCGCAACTTCAGGTTCGGGCGCTACGTCCGGCATTTCGATTGCGGGGTTACTCTCTCCTACAACGGGTTGCGTATCCGGCGTGGGGTCGACATTTGTCACCCCAGCAAGGGAATCTGATTGTTCATCGACCGGTTCCGGCGCTTCAGGCGGCAGTTCGACCAGATCGGCGTCGGCCCCGGCATCCGGTGCATCGGCCGTCGACACCGGATCCTCGAGCGGCGCAGGGTCGGGTGCGTGCGTTGAGACGGCCGGTTTTGACGACAAAGGCGTGTTCAACGACAGAACCGCGCCCAAAGCCAGCACGACAACCGCACCGGCGATTATTCCTCCGACAAATCCGCCCATTTCTTTTGCCTCTCGTCTTTCTCTGCGTCGATCGCTTCTGCGCCGTCTGCTGCGGCAATTCCCTGTCAGGCCCGTCCTTTGCGGGATGTCCCCTTGACGCTGCCCCACAAGCCTGAGCATGTATGTCCCGACATTATACCGTGGCCCGTGGTTGCATCGCCAGCCCGAAATGCCCAAGCCGAGACAAGTGCCCAAATGCTGCTGCTGATCGACAACTACGACTCGTTTACTTACAACCTGGTACATTATTTGGGCGAACTCGGTGCCGAAATGGTCATTCGCCGCAATGATGCGCTGGACGTGCAGGAGGCAATGGCCATGAACCCGGCCGGCATTCTGCTCAGCCCCGGTCCCTGCGACCCGGATCAAGCCGGGATTTGCCTGGCCCTGACGCAGGCGGCCGCCGAGACACGGACTCCGTTGATGGGTGTATGTCTTGGACATCAAACCATCGGGCAGGTCTTTGGCGGGAAAGTCGTGCGGTGCCACGAGATCGTACATGGTAAGATGGGCATCATGCACCACACAGGCAAAGGGGTCTTCTCGGGCCTGCCTTCCCCGTTCGAAGCAACCCGGTACCATTCACTGATCGTGGAGCGCGAAAGCCTGCCTGATTGCCTTGAGATCACGACCGAACTGGAGGACGGCACCATCATGGGTCTGCAGCATCGGGATTTGCCGATCCACGGCGTCCAATTCCACCCCGAATCCATCGCATCGGAGCATGGGCACGCACTGTTGAAAAACTTCCTGCAAGAACTGAAAGTCCCCGCATGAGCGACGCACTGAAACCGCTGATCGGGGCCGCGGCCGACCGCCCGCTGACCCGTGCCGAGGCCGAGCAGGCCTTTGGCATCCTTTTTGATGGCGAAGCCACGCCCAGTCAGATTGGCGGGTTGCTGATGGCAATGCGCACACGCGGTGAAACCGTGGATGAATACGCCGCGGCCGCCGCCGTCATGCGCGCAAAGTGCAATGCCGTCAAAGCACCACCCGGGGCAATTGACATCGTTGGCACCGGTGGCGATGGCAAGGGTACGCTGAACATCTCCACTGCAACCGCCTTTGTTGTGGCCGGCGCGGGTGTAACGGTGGCAAAACACGGCAATCGCAATCTCAGCTCAAAATCCGGTGCAGCAGATGCGCTGGGGCAACTGGGCATCAACGTGATGGTCGGTCCGCAAACAGTTGAAAAAGCTTTGAAAGAAGCTGGCATTGGCTTCATGATGGCGCCCATGCATCATCCGGCAATTGCCCATGTGATGCCAAGCCGACAGGAACTTGGCACACGAACGATCTTCAATATCCTCGGCCCGCTTACGAACCCCGCCGGAGTAAAACGGCAGCTGACCGGCGCGTTCAGCCGCGATCTGATCCGGCCCATGGCCGAAACCCTGGGCCTGTTGGGGGCGGAGCACGCCTGGCTGGTTCACGGCTCGGACGGAACCGACGAACTGACAATCACCGGCGTCAGTTGGGTTGCCTCTTTGGAAGACGGGACCGTTAAGGAGGTTGAACTGCACCCCGAAGATGCCGGACTGCCCGTGCATCCGTTCGAAGATATCCTTGGCGGCACACCGGAAGAAAACGCAGTTGCGTTCCGGGCACTACTGGATGGCGCACCATCGGCCTATCGTGACGCCGTTCTGCTGAATTCTGCTGCGGCGCTTGTCGTTGCGGATGCTGTTAGTGACTTGCGCGACGGCGTAGAAATGGCCGTTGAGAGTATCGACAGCGGCAAAGCCCGGGAAAAAATCACAACTCTTGCCCGAATTACACAGGAAGCCGCATGACAGAGACCGTTCTGGACAAAATTAAAGCCTACAAACTGGAAGAGGTTGCGGCAGATAAGGCGAATAAGGCACTGGAAACGCTGGAAAGCGAGGCACGCGAAGCACCCGAAGTTCGTGCGTTCGCCGAAGCATTGCACACCGCCGCGCGTTCTGGGTATGGGCTGATCGCAGAGATCAAAAAAGCCAGTCCGTCGAAAGGGTTGATACGCCCGGATTTTGATCCTCCCGCACTGGCCAAAGCGTACGAGGATGGTGGTGCCGCCTGCCTTTCTGTTCTGACCGATACCCCCAGTTTTCAAGGCGCGAAGGAATATCTTGTTCAGGCGCGCGAGGCCGTTTCCTTGCCCTTTCTGCGCAAGGATTTCATGTACGACCCCTATCAGGTGATTGAGGCCCGTGCGCTTGGTGCCGATTGCATTCTGATCATCATGGCGTCCGTCGAGGACTCTCAGGCCGCCGAATTGGAACAGACCGCATTCGATTGGGGCATGGACGTCCTGATCGAAGTACATGACGAGGCAGAACTTGAACGCGCGGCAGCTTTGAAAAGCCCTTTGATCGGAATAAACAACCGTAATCTCAAAACGTTCGAGACCACTCTTGACACAACGCGGCGACTATCAAAGCTGGTTCCGGCCGATCGAACCATCGTCTGTGAAAGCGGTCTGGGATCGCCGGAAGATCTGGCTGATATCGCTCGGTACGGCGCGCGCTGTTTCCTGATCGGCGAAAGCCTGATGCGTCAGGATGATGTCGAGGCAGCGACCCGCGCCCTGTTAGCACGTCCTCTGGTTCCCGGAGGGATGTGATGCCATTGACTCATTTTGACGCTCAGGGTCAGGCGCACATGGTGGATGTGTCTGACAAGGCCGTGACGGACCGTATCGCCGTTGCAGCCGGCCACATCAGGATGGCACAGGAAACCTTTGAAATTATTTCCGAAGGTCGGGCCAAAAAGGGTGATGTCCTGGGTATTGCGCGCCTTGCGGGCATCATGGGTGCAAAAAAGACGCCAGACCTGATCCCTCTGTGCCACCCCCTGCCTGTGACGAAAGTATCGGTGGAACTGATGCTTGATCCCGATCTGCCGGGTGTACGGATTGAGGCGACGGTTAAGACGTCCGGCCAAACCGGCGTCGAGATGGAGGCGCTGACCGCCGTGTCTACCGCTGCATTGACGGTGTATGACATGGCCAAGGCCGTGGACAAGGCAATGGAGATCGGGGGCATCCGCGTTCTTCTGAAAGACGGCGGAAAATCAAGGCGTTATGAGGCGGAATGATCACCGTTGATGAAGCCCGGGAACTGCTGTTTGACCTGGTCGAACCATTGCCAGTCGAACATGTCCCGCTTGCCCAATCCGCAGGCCGCGTTCTGAATCAAGATGTAGCAGCCACACGAGATCAGCCTCCATTCGCGGCATCATCAATGGACGGATACGCCGTCAAATCGGCCGAAGTTGAACTTCATGCGATGTTCAAACTGGTGGGTGAATCCGCAGCAGGCCAACGTTTCGAAGGAACTGTCGGCCCGGGACAGGCCGTTCGGATCTTCACCGGCGCCCCGGTACCGGATGGTGCCGATTTCGTGGTCATTCAGGAAGATGTCGAGCGCCGGGGGGATCTGATCACCATAACGGATACACCTGGTCAGAAAACGAACATACGTCCTGCCGGAGTGGATTTCAGAGCCGGTGCCAAAATCACCGCGCCGCGCCAGATTCGTGCCGAAGACGTGGCTCTGATGGCTGCCATGAACATCCCGGTCGTACCGGTGAAACGCAAACCGGTGGTCGCGTTGATCTCGACGGGCGATGAACTTGTAATGCCCGGCGAAATACCCGGCCCGGATCAGATCATTGCCTCCAACACCTTTGGCTTGCATGCATTGCTGCAGGGGTTGGGCGCCGAGGTGCGAATGCTGCCGATCGCACAGGACACGGTCTCATCACTTGAAACCGCGTTCGCTCTGGCGAAAGGAGCGGATCTGGTGGTTACGATTGGTGGTGCGTCAGTTGGCGACTACGACCTAGTGTCTGACGTTTCGCAAGGCCTTGGGATGCAGCGCGCCTTCTACAAAATCCGTATGCGCCCGGGAAAACCGTTGATGGCAGGACGTTTAGGGGATGCAGCTATGGTGGGTCTGCCGGGCAACCCGGTCAGTGCCATGGTATGTGGCTACCTGTTCCTCGCTCCCATGGTTCGACGCATGCTGGGGTTGGAGCAGACGCTGCAACCGCTCAGATCCGCGAAACTGACTGAACCAGTAGGGGACAACGGCCCGCGCGAACACTATATGCGCGCCGTTCGGGACGAAAACGGTATCCGGGCCTGTGCGGATCAGGACAGTTCCCTGCTTAGTGTACTTGCACAGGCAAATGCGCTGATCGTTCGCCCTCCGCACGATCCCGCACGCGATACAGGTGACGAGGTTCAGTACCTGCCGATCTGAAAACGGCAAATCCGTTGACACAAAACGTGAACATGCGTAGAACAAAAGAAAACGCATGACCATCGAGGTGTGAGCAATGCTGACCAAGAAGCAATTGGATTTGCTGGAATTCATCCACAAACGCGTGCAGTCGGACGGTGTTCCGCCAAGTTTCGATGAAATGAAGGCGGCGCTGGACCTCAGATCGAAGTCCGGCATTCATCGCCTAATCACTGCATTGGAAGAACGCGGGTTTATTCGACGCCTCGCCCACCGCGCGCGCGCGATCGAGATCGTGAAGCTGCCTGAAAGTCTCGGCGGCGAACCCACGGCCGCATTCTCGCCCCGCGTGATTGAAGGTGACAAACCAGCGGGCCCGCGCCCTGCGAATTTCGAACCTGTTTCAGTCGACGCACTGGAATTGCCGGTCATGGGGCGGATCGCTGCTGGTGTCCCGATCGAAGCGATCAGCCATGTATCGCATCGCGTGGCGGTTCCCGGCACGATGGTGTCCGGCAAGGGCGAACACTATGCGCTTGAGGTTCGCGGTGACTCGATGATCGATGCCGGGATCAACGACGGTGACGTGGTTGTAATCCGGGAAACATCGACCGCAGACAACGGCGATATCGTGGTGGCCCTTGTTGAAGAGCAGGAAGCGACATTGAAACGGTTCTTCCGCCGTGGCCAAGCCATTGCGCTGGAAGCCGCAAACCCGGCCTATGAAACCCGTGTTCTGCCCGAGGACAAAGTCAGGGTTCAGGGGCGACTCGTCGGCCTGATCCGAACTTACTGACCGCTCAGGAGTTCCCGGGCCTGCCCGGGGACCATAGCCTTTGGCCCGACAGTTCCGAGCTTGTTCGCACAGTCTGACCCGAGATGGAAAGGCTGCCGGTCTGTCGCAGAATCCCAGCATCGATGATTTGGCATCCCCCGCTCAACGACAGTTCAAAAGCAGACACGATGATCTGGTTGGATTTGCATTCATCAAACAGTTGAACCGCCTTTTTGCCGGACAGATGTACCAGTTCAGTGCCTTTCAGGTCATATCGGGCGATTTTTTTATCCGTCTGCGGCCACCTTCCGGCTGCAAGCACCTGATCAACACCGTCACCGTCATTCTCAAGCCAGACCGACGCGACAAAGCCGCTTCCTTTCGCCTTGCTCAGCGCCCGACCGTTCTCGGTCATCACACCAACCAACGCGCCGGAATCGGCGATAAGAACCTCGGGGCGATGCCCCTGCCCCCACAACAGAAAAGCCGTGGCAACGGGCACCACACCGGCCCATCTCGCCTTGCCATGCCACAGAGATAACCACAAAGCACCCAGCGCAAACACCGGCAGCACAAAGTCTGGTGGGCTGGCGACAAAGCCCTGCGCGCCTTCCAGCCCTGACACCCATTCGGAAACGCCCAAAATCCAGCGCAGGCCGATTCCCATGACGCTTAACGCTAGTGCTTCCAGCCCAAAGGGTGACAGCAAGGCCGCAACCACGGCCGATGGGACCACGATTGTTCCCATCACAGGTACCGACAAAACGTTCGCCAGAAACCCGTAGTGCGACATCGTGTTGAAATGCGCCGCGCCGATCGGGGCAGTTGCCAGGCCTGCAATTGCAGATGACAGGAGGACTCCTGCAACCGGTCTAAGCCATTTGGGACCGGGAAGCGGGCCAAAATCTCGCAATGCACCAAACACAACAACCAGGGCTGTAGTGGCAGCAAATGACATCTGAAAGCCCGGGCTCAGCAAAGATTCCGGGCGCAGAACCAAAACGGCCAGCGCGGCAAACGCCACCGCGCGCAGCGAGATCGCTCGCCGGTCGATCAGCACAGCCCCAAACATGACACTAACCATGATAAAGGCTCTTTCCGTTGCGACATTTCCACCGGAAAGCAGCAGATAGATCACGGCGGCGAACAGAGCGCACAGCGCTGCCAGCTTTCGAATTGGTGCGCGCAATGCCAATGGAGGAACCGCAGAAAGCCCGATACGGCAAATCACATAAACGAACCCGGTCAGCAGCCCCATATGCAGGCCGGATATCGCAAGTAGATGTGCCAGATTCGAGGCCCGCAGGCTTTCAAGCGTGGATTGCCCCATGCCGCTGCGGTCCCCTGTTGTAACGGCAGCGGCAAATCCTCCGACCTCACCGGGCAGGACTGAACGAACCTTGCTCGAAATCGTGGCCCGCCAGGACGCGATCCAAATTTGGCCATCACCTACTGTCGCCGCTTCGGTGGTAAGTACTGGAACGCGCGTGTATCCAACGGCCCCCAGGCGCTGGAACCATGCATGTCGGCGGAAATCGAACCCGCCAGGTTCCACCGGACCATGGGGTGGCGAAAGATGAGCCGTTGTCATAATCCGTTGCCCCGGAACCAGAGGCCCCACACTACCGTGCAAAGAAAGCCGGATGCGCCGGGGCCTGCTGTTCACGGGTAGATCCCCTAGTCGTACCCGGTCCAGCGTGACCCGCAGCGCATCCGACGCAGAGCGATCCAGGGCCACGACCCGCCCCTCGACCGGGCCGTAGTAACGCCACGACAGGACCGGCTCTGCCACCATGTGGGAACGCGCGCCAGCAAGAATGAACCCGCCAGCGATCAGCGCACCCCCCAATGCCAACGCCGCCCAGCCGGACCGCAACCGAACCCCGAGGATCCCGATTGCCAAGCCAATTCCAGCCACCCAAACATACAGCTCCCGGTCCGGCTCGAACCGCAAACTGAAGTACAGGCCAATACCCGCGGCCAGACAAACCGGAGACCAGTGGAACAAAGACCCACTCTGGTTCCGCAGCGCGACCTCAATCCGTGCAAGAACGCGCATGGTTGCCCCCGTCCTTCGGGCTCGTTAGACAGGCGCCAAACTAAACCCGACACGGTTACCAAAAGGTTAATCAACACAATGTCCGATCAGGTCGTCACCCGTTTTGCCCCTTCCCCCACCGGCTTTCTGCATATCGGTGGCGCGCGGACCGCGCTGTTCAACTGGCTGTATGCGCGGGGACGTGACGGTAAGTTCCTGCTGCGGATCGAGGATACCGACCGTGAACGTTCGACCCCGGAAGCAACAGAAGCCATCCTGCAGGGCATGGCCTGGCTGGGTCTGGATCATGACGGGGATGTGATCAGCCAGTTCGAGGGCGCGGACCGCCACGCCGAAGTTGCGCTGGAGTTGCTGGCCGAAGGCAAGGCTTACAAGTGTTTCTCGACTCAGGACGAGATCGCCGCCTTCCGCGAACAGGCGCGCGCCGAGGGAAAATCGACCCTTTTCCGCAGCCCCTGGCGCGACGCCGACCCGGCCTCGCACCCCGACGCGCCGTATGTGATCCGCATCAAGGCCCCGAAGGAAGGCAGCACCGTTATCCGCGATCAGGTTCAGGGCGACGTAACCATTCGCAACGACCAGTTGGACGACATGGTTCTGCTGCGGTCGGACGGCACCCCCGTCTATATGTTGGCCGTCGTGGTCGATGATCACGATATGGGCGTGACCCACGTCATTCGTGGCGACGACCATCTTAATAACGCTGCCCGCCAGATGATGATCTATCAGGCGATGGGCTGGGATGTCCCGGTCTGGGCCCACATCCCGCTGATTCACGGGCCTGACGGCAAGAAACTCAGCAAACGCCATGGCGCATTGGGGGCACAGGAATACCAGGCAATGGGTTATCCTGCTGCTGGAATGCGCAATTATCTGGCGCGCCTGGGCTGGAGCCACGGGGATGATGAGTTCTTCACCGATGCACAGGCCAAAGAATGGTTCGACCTGGACGGTATCGGCAAAAGCCCGGCCCGTTTCGATCTGAAAAAGCTGGAAAACCTGTGCGGCCAGCACGTCGCGATTTCGGACGATGCTGCGCTGCGGCAGGAAATCGGAGCCTACTTGGCCGCCGCTGGCGAACCTGCTCTCAGCGCGACACAAAGTAGTGATCTCGAGCGTGCGATGTATTGCCTCAAGGATCGGGCACGGACTTTCCCCGAACTGCTTGAAAAAGCACATTTTGTGCTGACGTCGCGCCCCATCGAACCCGATGAGAAAGCGGCAAAAGCTCTTTCATCTGTATCCGATGGTATACTGGGAGAATTGACGCCGCACGTGCAAAATGTTAGCTGGACGCGAAGCGAGCTGGAGGACGCCCTGAATTCGTTTGCTGAATCTCAGGGGCTCAAGTTCGGCAAGCTGGCTGGTCCCTTGCGGGCAGTGCTGGCGGGTCGGGCTGTAACGCCTTCGGTTTTTGACATGATGCTTGTGCTGGGACGGGATGAAACCCTGGCACGGCTTTCTGATGCAGCGAAATAAACCCAATCTTCATATTCGGGTAACGCTGCTCGGCTAACACCCGGTCTGTACGCCTGCGTACAGCCGTCGCCGCAAGGTCGGACTGTGATCCGGCCAGCGCATGATTGAGGAAGGGATAAAGATGACCGACAGCAAAAAAACAGCCACTCTGAATGTCCATGGCAAGGATTATGTGTTGCCGGTTCATTCGCCGACCGCCGGGCCCGACGTCATCGATATCCGCAAACTGTACAGCGAGGCGGGTGTCTTTACCTATGATCCCGGCTTCACTTCGACCGCAAGCTGCGACAGCACGATCACTTACATCGACGGCGAAAAGGGTGAGTTGCTGCATCGGGGCTATCCAATCGACCAACTGGCCGAGAAGTCGCATTTCCTCGAAGTCTGCTATCTGCTGCTTTACGGGGAACTGCCGGTCGCAAAGGATCTGGAGAAGTTCGAAACCACAATCACGCGCCACACCATGCTGCATGAGCAGATGCAATACTTCTACCGTGGCTTCCGCCGGGACGCACATCCGATGGCGATCATGGTGGGCGTTGTTGGCGCAATGTCGGCGTTTTATCACGACTCGACCGACATTTCCGACCCACACCAGCGTGAAGTCGCGTCGCACCGTCTGATCGCCAAGATGCCGACAATTGCCGCCTGGGCGTTCAAGTACCACATCGGCCAACCCTTCGTTTATCCGCGCAATGATCTTGATTATGCGTCCAACTTCCTGAGCATGTGCTTTGCAGTGCCGGCAGAGGAATATGAAGTAAACCCGATCCTGAGCCGAGCAATGGACCGGATTTTGACGCTGCACGCAGATCACGAGCAGAACGCCTCGACCTCGACCGTGCGCCTGGCTTCGTCTTCGGGCGCGAACCCGTTTGCCTGTATCGCAGCGGGTGTTGCATGCCTTTGGGGTCCTGCGCATGGCGGCGCCAACCAGGCCTGTCTTGAGATGCTGGAAGAGATCGGCAGCGTGGATCGTATTCCGGAGTACATCGCCCGCGCCAAGGACAAGAACGACCCGTTCCGCCTGATGGGCTTTGGCCACCGCGTCTACAAGAACTTTGACCCCCGCGCCAAGGTGATGAAGCAATCGGCGGACGAGGTTCTGGACCTGCTGGGTATCGAAGACAACCCAAAACTGCAGGTTGCAAAGGCGCTGGAAAAGCAGGCGCTGGATGACCCGTATTTCGCCGAGAAGAAACTGTTCCCGAATGTCGACTTTTACTCGGGCATCATTCTTGAGGCGATGGGTTTCCCGACTTCGATGTTCACCCCGATCTTTGCGCTGTCCCGCACCGTTGGCTGGGTCAGCCAGTGGAAAGAGATGATCGCCGATCCTCAGAACAAGATCGGGCGTCCGCGCCAGCTGTATCTGGGCGAAACAATGCGCGACTATGTGGATATCGAAAACCGCTGATCGCCGCTGACTATTATGCAGAACGCCCCGGCCTGCCCGGGGCGTTTTTCGTTAGAAGAGGCTAAGTTGGTCCCCAGCCTGAGGCGGCCGTTCAAACAGGTCACACCGCAAAGGCGTTGTCCGGGTACTCAGTTGCAATCGTTTGGTCGCCAGCCTGAAGCGTTTGGCGATGATCTGCGCATATTCACCTTCGCCGCGCATTCTGTGACCCCAACGCGGGTCGTATTCACGTCCTCCATGCATGTCCCGCAACAATGACATGATCTTGTTCGCCCGTGCCGGCTCATGCTCCAACAGCCATTCGCGCCAAAGCTCCGAGACTTCCCGTGGCAGGCGCAGCATGATCCAGCTAGCGGACTTGGCCCCGGCCTCCTTCCCGGCCTCAAGCAGGTTTTCGAGCTCGTGGTCCGTCAGCCCGGGCACGACCGGTGAGGTCATGACACGAACCGGGACCCCTGCCCCAGCCAACTGCCGGATCATCCGCAGGCGGCGCTGTGGCGATGGTGCACGAGGCTCAAGCCTGCGGGACAGTTGCGCATCCAGCGTCGTCAAAGAAACCCCGACGCACGCCAATCCGCGTTCAGCCATGGGCGCCAGAATATCCAGATCTCGTTCGATCAGCGCACCCTTGGTGACAACCGCGACCGGATGCTGGAAGTCCTTGAGAATGGACAGGCACGACCTTGTAATCAAACGGGTTTTCTCGACCGGCTGATAGGGATCGGTATTCGTACCGATTGCTATTGGCGCAACCCGGTAGCTTTTGGATGACATCTCGCGCCGCAGGATTTCGGCGGCGTTGGGGCGCGCAATCAGACGGGTTTCAAAATCCAAGCCCGGCGACAATCCCAGATAGGCATGAGTCGGGCGAGCAAAACAATACACGCACCCATGTTCGCACCCGCGATAAGGGTTAATCGATCTGTCGAACGAAAGATCCGGCGACCGGTTATAGGTGATCAGGCTGCGGGCGGATTCATCTCGCAGTTCCGTCCGTAAGGGCGGAAGATCTTCTTCAATGTCCCAGCCGTCATCGCAGGCAATGGTTTGCAACCGTTCAAACCGCCCCGTTGCGTTTGTCGCGACACCTCTGCCACGAATGTTAGGTTGCTGCATCCCGTTGTTCTTTTTTTGTTCTATAGCAATTTAGATGCAGCTTTTCCCCGACACAAGCATCGATTTCCGCCAAATTATCGCCGCGCTACAGCGATGGAATCCAGAGCCAGGCCATAGGTCCGTGGCTTTGCCATAATCTGAATGAGTTGCAGGATCATTCTGCAAATTATTCATTCGGGCGGGTCAATAATTTGACCTATAAGTCGGTCCCGGAACGGCCGACGTCGCAATCGTCACAGTCGAACTGCGGCAAAATGGTCAAAACGGGAAAAACGCCACCACGGGCCAAGGGTCCGCACAGCTCAGGGAAATGCCCCATGTCCGATGAGGAAGACATCGTCCTGTCCGAACTGAATGACGACGAACTTGTCGAACAGATGTTCGACGATCTTTATGACGGCCTGAAAGAAGAAATCGAAGAAGGTGTGAACATCCTGCTGGAACGCGGATGGACCCCCTACGACATTCTGACCAAAGCGCTGGTCGGCGGCATGACCATCGTTGGCCATGACTTCCGTGACGGCATCCTGTTCGTTCCCGAAGTACTCCTGGCTGCAAACGCGATGAAGGGTGGCATGGCGATCCTGAAGCCGCTGCTGGCCGAAACCGGTGCCCCACGCGTGGGCAAGATGGTGATCGGAACCGTCAAAGGCGACATCCACGACATCGGCAAAAACCTCGTGTCGATGATGATGGAAGGTGCCGGTTTTGACGTGGTCGACATCGGCATCAACAACCCGGTCGAAAACTACCTGGAAGCGCTGGAATCGGAAGAGCCGGACATTCTGGGCATGTCGGCCCTTCTGACCACCACAATGCCTTACATGAAGGTGGTGATCGACACCCTGGTCGAACAGGGCGTTCGCGATGACTACATTGTTCTGGTAGGCGGCGCGCCCCTGAACGAAGAGTTCGGCAAAGCGATTGGCGCAGACGCCTATTGCCGCGATGCGGCCGTGGCTGTGGAAACCGCCAAGGACTTTGTGTCGCGCAAGCACAATCAAATGGCGGGCTGAAAAGCTCAGGACTGAGTTCGTTAAGCCGCCCGCCACCGGGCGGCTTTTTTGTTCGCCCGGTCGCAATTCTTGCCGTGTTGCCAATCGATTTCGCGACAGGGCTTGCCACATGGATGGATCGCGCCTTTTCTGATCAAAGGACTGCCGGGGAGGCAACGCAATGCAACAGGACCGCATACCTAACGATGCCAGCCTTACAAACGAAGGCTATTCCAGCGATGAAAAGCAGGGGCGCATCCTTTTGCTGGCTTGCGGCGCGCTGGCACGTGAAATACTGGATCTGAAAAAGCGTAACGGTTGGGATCACTTGGCGCTGACCTGCCTGCCTGCCATCCTGCACATCCACCCCGATCGCATCACTCAGGCCGTTGAGGACGCCGTCGCCAAACACCGCGACAATTATGACCAGATCTTTGTTGTGTACGCCGATTGCGGTACTGGAGGGCTGTTGCAAAAGGCGTGCGCCGAACTGGGTGTCGAAATGGTTCAGGGACCGCATTGCTATTCCTTCTTCGAAGGTAACACCCGGTTCGAGGCGCGCGGCGAGGATGAAACCACGGCTTTCTATCTGACCGACTTTCTGGCCCGCCAGTTCGATGCGTTCATTTGGAAACCTCTGGGCCTCGACCGGCACCCTGAGCTGCGCGACATGTATTTTGGCAACTACACCAAGCTGGTTTACCAGGCACAAACCGACGACCCCGATCTGACCGCTCGCGCGCGCGAATGCGCCGACCGCATGGGCCTGGAATTCGAGCGGCGGTTTACCGGGTACGGAGATCTCGAAACCACGCTGGCAGACTGGGCAGCCCGGTCTTCTTCTGTCTGAAAATACCTCGGGGTGCGCGCGACTGGCCGCTCGCCCGTCCCGATCAAGCGTTTTCCCGCGCTACGTCGCGAATCCGTTCGATCATCGAACGCAGGCCGTTGGACCGTTGCGCTGACAAATGATCATTCAGACCCAATCTCGCCAGTTCCCCGCCGGCGTCCACCATCGGCACGTCACGCACTGGCAACCCATTGTACAACGACCGCAACACCGCAATCAGGCCGCGCACGATCAGTGCATCGCTGTCGCCATCAAAACGAAACACACCGTTGTCGATCATCGGATGCAGCCAGACCTGGCTGGCGCATCCATGAACCTTTGTGGCCGGAACCTTCAGCGCCTCGTCCAGAGGTTTCATCGCCTTGCCCTGATCGATGACATGACGATACCGGTCTTCCCAGTCCTCAAGGAATTCGAAATCCTCGACGATCTCTTCAAAGGCAGGCGTTGCCATGTTGCCGCGGTCCTTTTGTTACCTTCACTTTTTTGACCTATGCCGAGCATGCGCGTCTGTCCAGTCCCAGTCCGGCTTTTCAAAGCATGGAAATTGCGCTAACCCATTGTCGGAACTACTGCTCAGGGCTTTGAGACCATGAAAAAAACACTCACCTTTCTAATGGTCGCATCGTTGACCCTGTCTGCCTGCAATAGTTGGCGCGATTCTCGGGCGAACCCTTCGAACTGGTTTGGTCCGGGCACGCCCCCAACGGAGGAAGTTCCGGTCGACGAAGCCAATGCGCTTATCCCGAAGCAACGCACCGGAACCGGCCTGTTTTCCCGCCCCGAAGAAGCGGATACGAGCGTCCTGCTGGCAAGGATCGATGAACTGAGGATCGATCCAACACCTTCGGGCGCAATTGTCTATGCATCCGGCACGGCAATACGCCAGGGCGCCTTCAATGCGCGTCTGGTTCCTGTTGTTAGTGAAGAGAACTCGAAAAACGGCGTTCTGGAATTTGGCTTTCGGGTAAATTACCCAAAAGCCCAGACGCGTCAGGGCTCCGAGCGGTCCCGGATGGTTTCGGACGCGATCAATGTCAGCCTGCAGGATCTGCAATCCATCCGTCTGGTGCGGGTGGTCGGCCAGCAGAACACGTTGGAATCGCGGCGGCGCTGATCGGCGTCAGAGGGAAACGACCTTCACGACCTGCCCTTTGGCGGCCAGGGCGATCTTGCCCTCACACAGTTTCAGGGCGTCTTCACCGAACACCTCAAACCGCCAACCCGACATGGCTGGCAGTTCACGTTCGCCCGCTGCGATCTGATCCAGCTCGGAACTGGTTGCAATCAGTTTGGCCGCCACACCCGAACTCTCGGTTTTTGACTTCAGCAGAACGCGCAGCAAGTCAGATAGCGCCGGGTTGACCTTGAGGTTGTCGCGCGCCTTGTCGACCAGCGGCAGATCCGACGAAGGGCAATTCACACCTGTTTCAACCGCTGCCAGAATCCCGTTGGCAATTGCGCCTTTGCGCGCCTCGCGCAGCAACAAACGTGAACCGCCCAGATCTGACGCCGTTTTCGGTTTGGTCGATGCCAGCTCGATCAATGCGTCATCCTTGAACACGCGGCTGCGTGGCACATTGTTTTCCTGCGCGTATGCCTCGCGAAACTTGGCAAGCTCACGCACGACAGCCAGAAATCTTGCCGAATTCGTGCGCGTTTTGACACGCTTCCAAGCTTCCTCAGGCCGCATTTCATAAGTCCCGGCCTCGGTCAGAGTGCGCAGTTCTTCAGCCACCCAATGGCTGCGGCGTGTTTTTTCCAGCTCAGCCGCCAGATGTTCGTAAATCTGACGCAGGTGGGTCACGTCCGCCAGCGCATAGGTCTTTTGCGCATCGGTCAGCGGGCGCCGTGACCAATCCGTAAAGCGAGAAGTCTTGTCGACGCCCTGTCGGCAAATCTTGCGCACAAGCGTCTCATAGCCGACCTGTTCGCCAAATCCGCAGACCATTGCGGCCACCTGTGTGTCAAACAAGGGTTTTGGGAAGACACCCGCCTCGACCCAGAAAATCTCCAGATCCTGACGCGCAGCGTGGAACACCTTGACGACGTCCTCATTCCGAAACAGGTCGAAAAGCGGTTCAAGCGACAGCCCATCCGACAGTGGGTCCACCAGAACGGCGCTGTCTTCGTCGTTGGAAGGGACGGCAAGCTGAACCAGGCAGAGTTTCGAATAATAAGTACGCTCGCGCAGAAACTCGGTGTCCACGGTGACATAATGGAAGTCCGCCGCGGCCTTGCAGAATGCGGCCAGTTCTTGCGTCGTTGTCAGGGTTTTCATTCGCCGTACTGTTCTTGCTCTTGTTCTTTTAACCGCCCGTTTTTGACCTCGTCCCGAGCCTTTGAGCAAACCATAGGCAGAATAACAGCCGCGTGTAAATCACTCACAGCGGATCACGGCAGCAGAACTGGCGACCTGTTGCCTTCTGCATACCTTCTCAGCACGGCAGGATAAAGTTTGTGTTCCCAGGCCAGCACGCGCTCCGCCAAAGATTCCGGCGTATCGCCATCTTCGACCCTGACTCGCGCCTGTCCCAGTATCGGTCCGTCATCCAGCGCGGCGGTGACTTCGTGCACCGAGCATCCATGCTCTGCGTCGCCCGCCGCGATAGCCCGGGCATGCGTGTCCAGACCTTTGTACTTCGGCAACAGTGAGGGGTGGATATTCAGCATTCTGCCCTGAAACTGTGAAACGAAATCGCCGGTCAGCACCCGCATGAATCCGGCGAGGCACACAATATCCGGCTGTGCTTCCTGCAAGGGTTTCAGCAGTTCGGCTTCGAAAGCGGCGCGATCGCCCTTGAATGGGCGGTGATCCACCACAGCGGTCGGAATGCCCCGATCCGTCGCCTTTTTCAACCCGTCGGCCTGCGCGTTATTGGCCAAAACCAGACAGGGCCGCGCCGGATGGTCGTCAGTCATACTGTCAACCAAAGACACCATGTTCGATCCGCCACCGGAAATCAGGATGGCGACGCGCTTATGGCTCACAGCAATTTCCCGGAATAGGACACACCGGACTGATCGGTAACGGTGCCAATGTGGGAAACGGCTTCTCCGGTCTCTGTCAGAAGGTTTGCCAAATCATCAGCACGGTCAGCGGCGCAGACAACGATCATGCCGATACCGCAGTTGAAAGTCTTGAGCATCTCGGCCTCGGCAATGCCGCCGACCTGAGCCATCCAGCCAAAGACCGGAGGTAGTGTCCACGAACTCAAATCGATTTCGGCACCCAGATCGTCGGGCAGAACCCGAGGCAGGTTTTCGGTCAGACCGCCGCCGGTAATATGGGCCAGCGCATGTACGCCCCCGGCCCGGATCGCCTGCAGTGCTTGTTTCACATAAAGCCGTGTCGGGGTCAGCAATGCCTCGCCCAACGACCCGTCACCAAACGGAGAATCTGCATCCCAGCCCAGGCCCGACATCTCGACCAGTTTGCGCACCAGCGAATACCCGTTGGAGTGCACCCCATTGGACGCCAGTCCCAGCAGAACATCGCCTTGCTGCACACCTGCCGGCAGATGCGCACCGCGTTCCATGGCACCGACCGAGAATCCGGCCAGATCGAAATCTCCTTCCGGATACATGCCTGGCATTTCCGCCGTCTCACCGCCGATCAGGGCACAGCCGGACTGAACGCAACCTTCAGCAATACCTTCGATGATCCGGGCGGCCGTATCGGTATCCAGCTTGCCGGTCGCAAAGTAGTCCAGGAAAAACAGCGGCTCGGCCCCCTGACAGATCAGGTCGTTGACGCACATGGCGACAAGATCGATGCCCACGCCGTCGACAACGCCAGTATCAATGGCAATCCGCAGTTTCGTTCCTACTCCGTCCGTGGCACCCACCAGGATCGGATCGGTGTATCCAGCGTCTTTCAGATCGAACAAGGCGCCAAACCCGCCCAGGCCGCTCATCACTCCAGAACGGTTGGTCCGCTTGGCCGCAGGTTTAATGCGGTCCACCAATGCGTTTCCCGCATCAATATCGACACCTGCGTCAGCATAGGTGATTCCGTTCTTGCCCGCTGTCATGGCCAACCCTTCCTGAATGCTATTCGCGCGGGTTATTCGATTGCGCCGCGCGTTGCAACGGTCAGGCGCAACAGGTGTGTCACTGAACGCCGCCGGATGTCGTGAACGCCAAGAATTTCAGATTGAGCACTGAACACTCTTGGCGTGCCGATAACATTGCTGTACGTAGCGCCTGTTCCTGGGGGATTAGCTCAATTGGTTAGAGCAGAGCGCTCATAACGCTTTGGTTGGGGGTTCAAGTCCCTCATCCCCTAGGAGAGTGGATTTCCCCATATTACGTTCAGGCACTGTTCGGGTGTTAGTTGGACAAGGAACAATAGATCCGATTCGCGGACCAGAATCATAACCTTAGCCAGTTGTGGCAAACCTTGTGCAGCGAGAGGGTGGATACCGGAAAAGTGGTGAGCCGTGCAGGACTCGAACCTGCTGCCTCCAAATTAGGAATTTGGCGCTCTATCCAGATGAGCTAACGGCCCTTGCCTCCCAAAGTAATTCGGGGAATGCCCGGACAATGTCAACGGTGTAACGCTTTTGCATTCACGACGACCGGCCAAGGCACTCAATTTGCTTTTAGCCGAAATATGAAACGAAGACCGAAAAGACAAAAATTTCTGGGTGTTCTTCCGGCGGAGCGCAGTTTGAACAAGCCGCACCGAAAACCCTCTGGAACAGTTGCCACGATTCGCGCCGGAACTGCCTTTACCGTCCAATAATGATATCCGCACACAGTCCGCCCAGTCGGCTGCTTTCGGCCAGCCGCAAAACGCCGCCATGCGCGCGGGCTATGTCGGCCACAATCGCCAGCCCCAATCCCACGCCGCTGCCCTTGTTTTGATTCCGGGACGGATCAAGCCGGGTGAAGGGCTTGACCGCCTCGGTGCGCTGTTCCGCAGGGATGCCGGGTCCGTCATCTTCGACCCTGACCCGCAACGACTTCTGCGTCAGGGTCAGACTGACCTCTGCCCTGTCGCCATAGCGAACCGCATTACCGATCAGATTTTCAACGGCGCGCCGAAATGCCGTCGGGCGCAACATCACGGTTCCTCCGCCTTCGACTGAAACCAATTCAACCGCAAGACCGGCGCGTTGTGCGTCGTCCACAATCTGCCGTAAAAGGATTTCCGGGTTCACTTCTTCCGGTGCGCCCTCGGCAGCGCCCCGCGAAAACTCCAAAAATGCATCCAGCAGCGATTGCATCTCGTCTACATCCTGCAATAGGGGCGCTGCTTCATCCTCGGGCAACATCGACAGACCCAGTTTCAGACGCGTCAACGGCGTTCTCAGGTCGTGGCTGACCCCCGACAACATCAGGGTACGTTGTTCCATCTGACGTTCGATCCGCGCGCGCATGTCCAGAAAGGCGCTTCCTGCCGCGCGGACTTCGGTGGCGCCTCCGGGTGAATACGGCACGACCCTGCCCCGCCCGAAGGCCTGGGCCGCGTTTGCCAGCCGGGTGATCGGTCGCAGCTGATTGCGCATGTACAGAAACGATATCGTTGTCATCACTATGGCGAAGAACACCATCGTCACAATCAACTGATGCGGTGTTGTAGGTGACAGACGGCGACGATCGAATGTCAGTTGTAGCAGTCCCAGGTCCGTATCCAGGTACAGCCGGGCTTCGTGACCGCTGGGAAGGGCCACAGCCGTCAGATTCGGAATCAACGCTCGCAATTCTGCTTCCACCTGAGGCGCGATGAAATCGTACCAGCGCCGCCTGCCGACATCGGGCTGTTCGTTCAGGTCAAGAAACCGAAGCTGCATTTCAAGCGTGGCCAGTTCGGGCCGTAACGCAGCCAACACCTGCTGCTGCGTTTCCGCGTGTTCAACGGCCTCGGTCACCAGCATCACTTCGCGCGACGTCGCGCGCGTCATCTGCGCGGTGACATCCTCCAGGTGTTTTTGCAGAAACGCGATTCCCACCACCAGCAGCAGGACAGCCACCGGCAGAACGATGATCAGGGCAGCCCGGGCGTACAGGCTGCGCGGCATATATGGTTTGAGCCAATGCGTTGACATGCGCTAAACCTAGCGAGCCGCACCGGCAAGAGAAAGAGCACATCGCCCATGCAAGCCCCTGACGATTTCGACCCGCCGACAGGACAGGCCGAGCAATTGCAACCCGGCCTCCGACGTATTGTGGCTCCAAACCCGTCACCGATGACGTATCGCGGGACCAATACCTATCTGCTGGGCTCATCAGGCGACGTCGCGGTTATCGACCCCGGCCCCCTCAGCGAACCGCATCTCGACGCCATTCTGGGCGCGCTGAACCCTGGGCAGAAGATCAGCCACATCTTTGTCACCCACAGCCATCTGGACCATTCTCCCCTCGCCGCTCCGTTGTCGGCCCGTACCGGTGCGCCGGTTCTGGCTTTTGGCGGCCCCGAGGCCGGGCGCAGCAACGTAATGCGCGAACTTGCGCAAAACGGCCTTGTTGGCGGTGGTGAAGGAATAGACGGGGATTTTCGCCCGCATGTCGAACTGGCAGACGGCGAAACCGTTGACGGCGACGGCTGGCAGGTCGAGGTTATTCATACGCCGGGCCATCTGGGAAACCACATCGCGCTCGCCTGGGGTGATGTGTGCTTTACAGCGGATCACGTGATGGGCTGGGCCAGTTCTCTGGTGTCTCCGCCGGACGGGGATCTGACCGATTTCATGGTCGCCTGTGAACGTCTTCGTGCCCGTGACTGGTCTGTCTTTCATGCGGGACATGGTGCACCCATTGCCGATCCCGCCGTCCGGCTGGACTGGCTGATCAGCCACCGAAGAAGCCGTGAAGCCCAGATACTGCAGACGCTCAGCCACAACCCCGGCACCGCCCGTGAGCTTGCCGCACGAATTTACACCGACACGCCAGAAGCACTTCTGCCGGCAGCCGAGCGGAATGTTTTTGCGCATCTTGTTGATCTTTGGGGAAAATCGCGCGTCCGTCCGACAGGAAAATTGTCGACCGACGCTTGTTTTCACAGGGTGGAATAAGTCGAAAAGAATTTTCGTTCTTCCGGTCGTTCTGCTCTGGACGGCGAAATCCGAGGTTGCTATACGGCCCTCAGTTCCGGCGTAGCTCAGCGGTAGAGCAGTTGACTGTTAATCAATTGGTCGTAGGTTCGATCCCTACCGCCGGAGCCAAATCTCCTCAAAGTTTCTGCCTCCTGTTTAAAGAACTTGCACTTCTTAAGAAGAATGTACGTCCTTGATGCCCATTCATTTCATTGCCAAGACTCCGGCGGCAACGAACAGGCAACGCCGCCATTCAGACAACAATCACCTGCTATCATTTTTTTGATAGCGCAAAACGGTAGTCAATGGATTCGAGACCAATCGATCATGGACGGCCTCAGAGCTGAAGATTGCAGCACCTTTCTGGAATAATCGGAATTAAGGATACCGATCGTTTACTGCGGCCTGTGAGGAGGGCTGCCTTGCGGACAAAACCACCTTTTGCCGCATCGTAGAGCTGAATTTGCAATCAAAGATCTGATGCCCGCATCAAGCGGAAGCTCATCGGGGCTAGAAACAGACCGATTCCTAGGGTCACGAGCCTTCAATCGAGAGGGGCTCCCAACCGCCATGAGTGTTTCACTACCGCCTGGTCGGCTGATCCTGACGTACTTTGGCATATATATCTCATTTTGTGACTCCCACAAAATGTGTAGCATTGACGTTATGGTTTGGTGCAATCCGGGATATTCTAATGTTCAAGTCACTTGTCTGTTCGGCAGTGTTCCTCGTGGGACTAGTTTCGACCGCATCCGCCCAAGACAGGCCCAATATCGTCTATTTTCTTGTCGACAACCTCGGCTATGGCGAGCTTGGTGCATATGGCGGCGGTATACTTCGCGGCGCCCATACTGAGCACCTGGATGCGCTTGCCGAAGAAGGCATGCAACTTATGAACTTTGCGCCAGAAACGCAGTGCACGCCGTCGCGTTCCGCCCTTATGACCGGGCGGTACTCAATACGATCAGGCAATCAGACTGTGGCTCTGGCCGGAAGCGAAGGCGGGCTTGTCACTTGGGAACGTACGCTTGCCGAACTCCTATCAGACATTGGGTACGCAACCTCGATCGTTGGCAAATGGCACATTGGCGCCTCGGAGGGGCGCTGGCCAACCGATCAGGGTTTCGATGAATGGATTGGGATTGCGCACAGCTACGACGAAGCCTTTTGGGCCGATGATCCATGGCATGACCCTGAAAGAGACCCCGTGGCCTATGTCATGGAGTCCATACGAGGAGAGGCACCACAGAACATTGAGGAACTCACCGTTCCTGTAAAACTCAGCCTCGACCGTGAATATCTTGATCGCTCGAAAGACTTTATTGATCGCAGCCTTGCCGCGGAAAACCCGTTCTTTCTTTATTTCAACCATACTCTGATGCACATGCCGGTTGCTCCGCGACCGGAATTCAAAGGCAAAACCGGTCATGGTGACTGGGCGGACAGCCTGGCCCAGCTTGATGCGGATTTTGCCGAGCTGATGGCATTTCTCGATGACAGGGGGCTGCGGGACAATACCATAGTTGTCTTCTCCGGAGACAATGGCCCCGGAGGAACTGGAGCCTGATCGCGGCCATCCCGGATTCTGGAACGGCACATACTTCACTGGCATGGAAGGATCGCTCAGGACGCCGGCAATGATCCGGTATCCCGGCGTCGTTCCCGAGGGGCTGAAATCGAACGAGATAGTTCACATCACCGATATGTTTACAACCCTGGCGCTATGGGCCGGCGCAGAAGTGCCTCAGGATCGTATCATAGACGGGGTGGATCAACGCGCATTCTTCGAAGGGTCCTCTGAATTCTCGGCCCGCGACGGCTTCCCCTACTGGATGGGTGACCGGATGTACGGCGTAAAATGGCGCAACTTCAAAGTCGTCCTCGTTCTACAGCGAACTTTCACGGATCCGGCGCTTGAGCTGGCCACGCCGCACATCATCAACCTCGACGTCGACCCGCAGGAGCGCGAACCCTTCAATTATCCATACCTGCATACATGGGTCATTGCACATGCCGCCCGCATTGCCACCGAATTCAAGAAAAGCCTGGATCGGGAAGAGCCGGTACCGGTCGAAGCGCCGTTGGATTTTGTTCCGTCGTCAAGGAGAGAATAGTCCAGAAGAACCGTCGCCAGATTGCGCTCTGGCGGCCAACTCGTTTTGGCCGGTTGTGTTACACGTACCGTTCAGCTGGCACCTAAACCACTGTAGAAAAGTATGTTTTCATGATTTGACCAGCCTATTTCCCGGGGCAGCTTTGCGGAACGCACAAGGCGCAAGGATTGTTCAGTAGGATATGTGATCGTTGGGCATTTTGACCCTCTGGGCGGGCTGGCCAAAAAGACTGCAGAATACTCAGAGCAACCTGATATCTGAAGGGCGGTAGAATACAAAATTTGAATGCCGTCTTTGGGCTTAACGAGGCCGTTGGCCGCGCCGTCAAGGAAAGTCCGCCTTGAGTCGCCGCCGTATCAGATCAGAGGATCTTGTACTTCACTCCTCAAAAAAACGTATTTGCATCTGGACCTCCGCTTTGCCTGTTGATACACGCAGCTCAGTTCCGGCGTAGCTCAGCGGTAGAGCAGTTGACTGTTAATCAATTGGTCGTAGGTTCGATCCCTACCGCCGGAGCCAAATTTCCAGAAAACCAAGAGCTTAACCGGTCAGCGCATTCGCGTGATCTGAACGCAAAATGCGTTTCATCACCTTGCCGGTTGCACTCAGTGGAAGGACGTCGACAAAGACGACCTTGTCCGGGATTTGCCACGAGGCGATTTTCCCATCAAAGAACGACAATATCTCGTCCGGCGCCGGATCCTGCCCTTCGGCGCGGACCGCCACAAGCAGCGGGCGCTCGCCCCATTTGGGGTGCGGTACGCCGACAACGGCGGCCGTGGCCAGTTGTGGATGTGCAACGGCGATGTTCTCCAGTTCGACCGAACTGATCCATTCGCCACCCGACTTGATGATGTCCTTGGACCGGTCGCGGATCGTCATGTATCCGTCCGCGTCCAGCGTGGCGACGTCTCCGGTCGCAAACCAGCCATCCTGCAATAGATCCTCGTCCTGCATCCGGAAATAGCTGTCCAGCACCCAATGCCCGCGCACCAACAGATCGCCCTGCGTCTTTCCGTCGTGCGGCAGATCGTTGCCTGCGTCATCCACGATTTTCAGCTCGACCCCAAACGGCGGGCGACCTTGATTTTCGCGCAACCTGTGCTGTTCTTCAACCGGTAGGTCACGGTGTTTTGCCAAAGCAACATTCGCGGTGCCCAGGGGGCTCATCTCGCTCATGCCCCAGGCGTGCACCGTGTCGACACCATAGGATTCCCTGAACGTTTCGATCATTGATGGCGGGCATGCGGCACCACCGATCACCGTACGGTTCAGACTGGCCAGTTTGCTGCCGGACTGTTCGGCATATGCCAGCAAACCCTGCCAGATCGTCGGCACACCCATGGCCAGCGTAACGCCATATTTGTCGATCAGCTTGACCAGCGCTTCCCCGTGCAGATCAGGGCCAGGCAGAACCATGCGTGATCCGGACATGGCACAGGCATAGGGCGACCCCCAGGCATTGACGTGAAACATCGGAACAACCGGCAGGACCACATCAACCGCCGAAAACCCGATGACATCCGTAGCGTTCGACGCAAAGCTGTGCAGCACCGTCGAACGATGGGAATACAGAACCCCCTTTGGGTTCCCGGTTGTTCCGGACGTGTAGCACAGGCCCGCAGCGGTATTTTCATCAAAGCTGGGCCAATCAAAGTCCGCCTTGCCGGTTTCCAGTAGCTCGTCATAGAACTGCAATCCTGGGATCTGCGACAGGGCATCCTGATTTCTCGGTCCCATCAGTACGTAGTGCTGTACTTCGGTCAGTTTGTCGCGCAGCGCCGCGACCAAGGGGATGAAGGTCGCGTCAAAGAACAGGACCCGATCCTTTGCGTGGTTGATGATGTATGTAAGCTGTTCGGGAAACAGGCGCGGGTTCACAGTATGGCAGACATACCCGGCCCCCGAAGTTGCATAGTAGATTTCCAGATGGCGGCGGTTGTTCCATGCAAGGGTACCAATCCGGTCCTGCGGCTGCAGGCCCAGTTGCGCAAGTGCGGACGCAAGCCGACGCGCATTTCGTGAAATCTCGTACCAGTTGGTCTGTGTGATGGTTCCATCGGTTTCTACCGAATGAATCTCGGTCTGTCCGTGATAGCGTTCCGCATGATCAATCAGCGACGAAATCAGCAATGGCTGCGTCATCATCTGTCCCAGCATGGGCATCCTCCCTTTGGCTGCGCCGCAGGAGGCCCGCAGCGCTGATCCCTGATCATCAATCTGCATCGGACCAAGTCTCGGCGGTCTGATCAGAGCGTCTCCCCCGAAAAATCCTGCCAATCATTTAATTGTCTGACAATAAAAGATTGTACAAAACCGCGCTAAGGGCGCCGGTGTTATTAGGGAATTCAGGCTCTGTGACGCAGGGCGTAGTCTACCAAGGCAGCGGTCGAAACGTCCTTTTCCGAAGCCTTTTCGTCGCCGTCGACGATTGGTCCCAGAGATGTGGCAAGCTCTTTGCCCAGCTCAACGCCCCATTGGTCGAACGAGTTGATGCCCAGCAAAATGCCCTCCACGAACACCCGATGTTCATAGAGTGCAATGATCTGGCCCAGCACAAACGGGGTCAGCTTTGGATAGATCAGCGTCGAGGATGGACGGTTTCCCGGAAACACGCGGTGACGCGCCTGCCGCTCCAGCTCATCGCCCTTCAACCCCTTGTCTGCCATCCGCGACCGCGCTTCGTCCAGCGAACGCCCGCGCATAAGCGCTTCGGATTGGGCAAGGCAATTGGCCAGCAAAAGGCGGTGGTGATGCGCCAGTTCAGGTTCGTGTCCTTCTGCGGCCACCATGAACTCGCACGGGATTATGTCGGTGCCCTGGTGGATCAGCTGATAAAAGGCGTGCTGTCCGTTTGTTCCCGGCTCTCCCCAGACAACCGGGCCAGACGGCACGGTCAACGGGCTGCCATCCATGGCGACCGACTTGCCGTTCGATTCCATTTCAAGCTGTTGGAAATAGGCCGGAAGACGCAGCAAACGCTGATCATAGGGCAAAACGGCGCGGCTGGGATAGCCCAGTACCTGACGGTGCCATACACCAACAAGCGCCAGCATCACCGGCATATTCTCGGACCACTCAGCCGACCGGAAATGCAGGTCCATTGCCTGACCGCCACGCAGGAACGCGTCAAAGGCGTTGGACCCGACGGCGATCATCACCGGCAGGCCAACTGGCCCCCAGACGGAATAGCGCCCGCCGACCCAGTCGGCGAAACCAAATACGCGGTCTTCGGGGATGCCAAAGGCCTGCGTCTTGTCAAGCGCGCTTGACACGGCGGCAAATTGACGGGTCGGGTCGCCGCCGCCGTCCAGCATCCAGGCGCGCGCTGTCCGGGCGTTGGTCATTGTTTCGATGGTCGTGAACGTCTTGGAGGCGACTATGACCAGCGTTCGCGTGGGATCCAGCTGGCGCAAAGTATCCGCAATATGCGCACCATCCACGTTCGAGACATAGTGCAGCCTTGGACCGTCATGGTATGGCGAAAGCGCATGGGTGGCCATGACGGGCCCCAGGTCGGATCCGCCGATCCCGATATTCACTACATCCGTAAAGCTGCCCCCTGCCCCAACGATCGAGCCACCGCGCACTTCTTCCGCAAAAACGCGCATCCGCTGCAATGTGTCCAGAACCTCTGGCATCACATCCTGACCATCGACCTCAACCGGCCCGCCATCCAGATTTCGCAGCGCGGTGTGAAGGACCGCGCGCCCTTCGGTCTGATTTATTTTTTCTCCGCCGAACATGGCGGTACGCTTGTCGGCCAGACCCGCAGAATCGCAAAGCTCGGTCAAGGCATCACGGATTTCGGAGTTGATCAGGGTTTTGGAGTAGTCGAACAGCAGATCCCCGGAAGATGCCGAAAACTGGTGCGCCCGGTCAGCGTCGCTGTCGAACAGGTCCAGAATGCTGTGATCCTTCACAGATGTTGCCAGTGATTTGAGGGTGTCCAACTGCATTGTCATCACTCCGCCCAGTGAACCGTCAAACCGCTCAGAACCGCGGCGATCGGCGCTTCTTCCGGCGGCAGTGACATTGCGCGTTCCAGCGCCTCGCGCTTGGATGCGCCATAGATGACCAGATGTTTGGACAGCGCCCCATCCAGTACCGGCGCGGTCAGGGTGATGCGCGCTTCGGGCTGAACTTCGGTGCGAGCCACCGCCAGCGTAGGTGCGTGGCTGCTCAGGGCTGCTTCAAGCCCGTCCATCCCGGGAAACAACGATGCCGTGTGCATGTCTTCGCCCATGCCCAGCACCAGAACCGACAGAGGCAGAACCGGGGCAAGCAGGCTTTCAATCTCGGGTAAAATCTCTTCGGGCGCCTTGCCGGGAACATAAAGCGGAAGATATTGCGCGACCGAGGCCCGGCTGGTCAGCAAACGCTCGCGAATGAGACGTTCGTTCGAGCGGTCGTGATCCCCCGGAACGCAGCGTTCATCCGTCGGCAGGACACATACCCGGTCCCACTCAAGATCGGCGGCGCAAAGCCCATCGAAGATCGGCCCCGGTGTCGTGCCCCCCGGAACAGCCAAAGACACCACGTCATGGTGCAGCAAGGCCGCCTCAAGATCCCCGGCCAACGCGTTTGCCACATCGATGGCCAGCATGTCGCGGTCTGCATATTCCTGAATATTCATGGCTTTATCCCTTGCCAGTGGCGACCATCTCTTTTCATCAGCTGCTCGGCGTCGCCCGGACCGGTGCTGCCTGTATCATAGGGTTTCGGCACGTCACCCCGCGCCTGCCACCCGGCAATGATCGGGTCGGTCCAGGCCCACGCGGCCTCGACCTCGTCCCCGCGCATGAACAGGGTCTGGTTGCCCCGGATCACGTCCATGACAAGCCGTTCATAAGCGTCCGGCGGGTCCTGATTTTCGGGGCCCAGAGCAACGGCAAAGCTCATGTCCAGCGGCACGTCGATCAGGCGCATCCCCCCCTGTCCCGGTTCCTTGATCGTAACCTTCAGCGTGATGCCCTCATTTGGCTGCAGCCGGATGGACAGTGCGTTGGCATGCCGCCCGGATTCCTCACCAAAGATCGAGTGCGGCGCATCCTTGAACTGCACATTGATCACCGAGGACCGCGCCACCAACCGCTTGCCTGTACGCATGTAGAACGGCGTCCCCGCCCAACGCCAATTGCTGATATGGGCCCGCAAGGCTACGTAGCTTTCCGTGGTCGAACGCGGGTTGCCCACAACGTCACGATAGCCAGGCATGCCGCCGCCTGCCGCAAATTGACCGCGCACGATGTGGTGCGGCTCAACCGGGTCCAGTGCACGAATGACTTTCAGTTTTTCATCCCGCACCGCGTCCGGGTCGAACTTGGCCGGCGGTTCCATCGCGATCAGGCACAGAAGCTGCATCAGATGGTTCTGCATCATATCACGCATTGCACCTGCGCGGTCATAATACTCCTCGCGGCCGTCTATGCCGACGGTCTCGGCAACGGTGATCTGGATGTGATCGACATACTGGCTGTTCCACAACGGTTCGAACAGCATGTTCCCAAAGCGGACAGCCATCAGGTTCTGAACCGTTTCCTTGCCCAGGTAGTGATCAATCCGATAGATTTGCCCTTCTTCGAAATGCGCCGCCAAAGTCGCATTCAGGGCCCGCGCACTGTCCAGATCATGCCCAAAGGGTTTTTCAACCACGATCCGCGTTTGCGATGTCGCCAGATCGTTGGATTTGATCCTCTCCGCCAACGGTCCAAACAATCTTGGCCCAACCGAAAAGTAAAAGGCGCGGATGCGGTCGGTTGTCAGTTTTTCCGCCAGCCGATCCCATCCCACTGTCGACACGGCATCCAGAGCGACATAATCGACACGTTGAAGGAAGCTTTCCAGCGCCGCTTCGTCCTGACAATGCCGGGACGCGTGCTGACGTAAAGATTCGGCCACGATATCGCGGAACCCCTGACGGTCATGATCCCCTCGTGCCGCGCCAATGATCTGAACATCGTCGGGCCATTGCCTTGCGCAGAACCTCCGGAACAACGCAGGAAGAATCTTGCGCTTTGCCAGATCGCCGGTTGCGCCGAAAATGACCAGATCGAACGGGTCCACAGGTATGACACGAGAAACCATGGGTTTTCCTTACCTTGCCCCTGACGGCATGTCCAATGTTAGCGCAATCAATCTTCAATTCTCGCAGGTCATCAAAACTCTGTCAGGACCGCCGCGTCATACTTAACTCTGCTGTCCTGAAAGGTTAAGTCATTCTGACGACTGCAAGGAACCGGATACGGGAATGAAAGACAACGCTGCCCAAATCGCCAATGCTGGAAAATTTCAGGACAAACTGATGACAGCAGATGGTCAGATTCGCGCCTCGGTAAAGCTGAGCAATCCCGAAACGCTTTGGTTCAACACCGGAACCCTATGCAATATCGAATGCGTGAACTGTTATATTGCCAGCAGTCCTACCAACGACGCTCTGGTCTATATCACCGCGGCGGAAGTGACCGATTTTCTGAAACAAATCAAATCCAGAAACTGGCCGGTCCGCGAAATTGGGTTCACTGGCGGCGAGCCGTTCATGAACCCTGAGATGATCGACATGACCCGTGCCGCCTTGGACCACGGGTTTGAGGTCCTGATCCTGACCAACGCCATGAAACCGATGATGCGCCGCAAGATGCGCGAGGGCCTGTTAGGTCTGCAACGTGACTTTGGCGACAAGCTGACATTGCGGGTCTCGGTCGATCACTTCCTGCCCGAACTGCACGACAAGGAACGCGGCACAGGAAGCTTTGGAAAAACCCAGACCGGGATGGAATGGCTGCGCGACAACGGGATCAAAATGGCGGTTGCCGGTCGTACGGTCTGGGGGGATACCGACACAGAAAGCCGCGCCGGCTATGCGGCGTTTTTTGCAGAGCATGGCTTTGACATCGACGCGCACGACCCTGGTCAAACTGTCCTGTTTCCCGAGATGGACGAAACCGCCGAAGTACCTGAAATCACGACCGCTTGTTGGGGCATACTGGACAAATCTCCCGACAGCGTCATGTGCGCCTCGTCCCGCATGGTGGTCAAACGCAAAGGCGCGGATCGTCCGGCGGTTCTGGCCTGCACCTTGCTACCCTATGAGGCTGAGTTCGAGATGGGGCCGACACTTGCAGACGCTGAGGCGGACGTGCACCTGAACCACCCCCATTGCGCCAAATTCTGCGTCCTGGGCGGCGCAAGCTGTTCCGCCTGAACCTCAGTTCAGTTCCGGGGATTTCCAGTATTTGGTTCCGGACGCCCCGGCAGACACGCGCCAGCCCTTTTTGCTGAGCACAAAGAACGAACGCCCCTCGGTGAACCGGACCGTCTCGCTTTTGCTGTCATCGCCGTACATGGCACCGGATTCAGCCGTCGCGTCGTATCCGTAGGCGATAAAGTGCTCCAGATCTGCGGGGGTCTCGAACAGGATGACGAACTTGGTTTCAAAACCACCGATGCCGATGGCCGCACCTACCCCACCTGTTCCCATATTCATGTAAGTGTGCTGACCTGTTTCTTTTGATACTGCCACTCCTCGGCCATATCCTGCGGAAACCGGAAAAACCGTGACTTTACGGGAATCAAACACCGCATAGCCTGCACTGATTTCATAAAGAAACGCCGCATCCGGGTTTTCCGCCAGTAACTGGGTCAGTACCGTTTCCGCCATAGCATCCAGCTTGGCGCGTGTTTCTTCCGGGGTGGCTTCGTTAGTCACCAGATCGGCGGTTGAATTGAGCGTCTCATCAACCGCGCCTGCGCCCTTCTTGAGTGTCCCGCCGACGGCTTCGGCCCCCTGACCGATGGCGTCCGCCGTGCTTTCAGCACCCTTTTTTATCTTGTCCAAAACTCCTTCGGACGATGCCGGCCCGCAAAACGTCAAACAGGCGGCAACCGCAATCATTACTCTCTGCATCAGGCTAATCCGTGTGTGATCCGAAGTCTGAAGCGCACCTTAACCGATACAACAGAAAATGACACAGGCAACATCAACAGCTGCCTTTCTGGTCCGTTTTCAGTTCACCCGAAATTCACCTACCATGTTACGCCATTCACCCGGTGCGATCATCTTGCGATGCGTGAACCGGACGGAATGAAGCGGCCCTTCGATTTCGCGTTGCCAAAAGTCAATGAAATCAAACAGCTTCGGGTGATCCGGCGCAAGATCGTAATCCTGCCAGATGAACGTATTCAGGACATGAATGTAGTCGGGCATGTGATAGAAGAATTCCGCTGTTGTCAGCCCGTACCCCTTTAACATCAGCTCCGTTTCACTTCGCTCCATGCAGACCTCCGATTTCTGTCAAGGTCTCTTCAGCATAGCATGCAAACCACCTAATCCTTACTTAACAATATGTTACTCTGATGTTACCGAGGTTATTCTTGCGCGATTACGCAGGTTGCTTGCACCTTATGTGCCGGGTCTGATAAGGTGCATCCACAAGATATAGACTCCGCACAAAGAACGGGCAGTTTACGTGAGCGATACGCCAGAAACCCCTGAAAACATGGACGAAACCCCACCGGCACGCCCCGCTTATGACGGCCCGACGGTGTCCATCGAATCCGAGATGCGCACGTCGTACCTCGATTATGCGATGTCCGTCATCGTCAGCCGTGCAATCCCCGATCTGCGCGACGGGCTGAAACCGGTCCACCGGCGTATCCTCTATGCGATGCACGAGACGGGGAACACGCACGACAAGGCATACCGCAAGTCCGCGCGTCCTGTTGGCGATGTGATGGGTAAGTACCACCCGCACGGTGACAGCGCGATCTATGACGCGCTGGTGCGGATGGCGCAGGATTTTTCGATGTCGCTGCCGCTTCTGGATGGTCAGGGCAACTTTGGATCGATGGACGGCGACAACCCGGCGGCCATGCGGTACACCGAAGTCCGAATGGACAAACCTGCTGCGTCGCTGCTGGCCGATATCGAAAAAGAGACGGTCGATTTTCAGGACAACTACGACGGCAAGGACAAGGAACCGACTGTCCTGCCCGCGCGCTTCCCGAACATGCTGGTCAACGGTGCCGGCGGTATTGCCGTTGGTATGGCGACCAACATCCCGCCACATAATCTGGGCGAAGTGGTCGATGCCACGCTGGCGCTGATCGACGATCCGGACCTGACCTCCGAGCAACTTATCGAATACGTCCCCGGTCCCGATTTCCCGACCGGCGGCGTGATGCTGGGCCGCTCCGGTGCGCGCAAAGCCTATCTGGAAGGCCGCGGCAGCGTCATCATACGCGCCAAGACCCGCGTCGAGGAGATCCGCAAAGACCGTTACGCCATTGTCGTGGACGAGATTCCCTATCAGGTGAACAAAGCTGCGATGATCGAAAAGATCGCCGAAGCCGTGCGTGAGAAACGCATAGAAGGCGTTGCTCATGTACAGGACGAGTCCGACCGCAACGGTGTACGCGTGGTGGTCGAGCTGAAGCGCGATGCAACGCCCGAAGTGGTTCTGAACCAGCTTTACCGGTTCTCGCCGATGCAAACCTCGTTCGGCTGCAACATGCTGGCGCTGAACGGTGGCCGCCCCGAGCAGTTGACCCTGCGCCGCTTCCTGACCTCGTTCATCGACTTCCGCGAAGATGTTGTCGCCCGCCGCACGGCATACGACCTGCGCAAGGCCCGCGAACGCAGCCATATCCTGTGTGGTCTGGCAGTGGCCGTTTCGAACGTGGACGAGGTGGTCGCCACGATCCGCTCATCCGCCGACGCCGCCGAGGCGCGCGAGAAGCTGATGACCCGCCGCTGGCCCGCTGCCGAAATCGAGGGCTACCTGCGCCTGATCGACGACCCTCTGTCAAGAATGAACGACGACGGCACCTATAACCTGACCGAAGTTCAGGCCCGTGCCATCCTCGAACTGCGCTTGCAGCGTCTGACTCAACTGGGCGTCAAAGAGGTCACGGACGAGCTGGAGCAACTGGCCGCCAAGATCAAGGAATACCTGGATATTCTGTCCTCGCGCGAGCGCATCATGGGCATCATCGGCGATGAGTTGCGCGAAGTGCGTGACCAGTTCGCCGTTCCACGCCGTACCGAGATCGTCGACTGGTCCGGCGACATGGAAGACGAAGACCTGATCGAGCGTGAAGACATGGTCGTGACCGTCACTTCGGGCGGGTACATCAAACGCACGCCGCTGGCCGATTTCCGCGCCCAGAAACGCGGCGGCAAGGGTCTTTCGGGTATGCAGACCAAGGAAGAGGACGTGGTTACCACCCTCTTCGTGGCGAATACCCACACGCAGCTGCTGTTCTTCACCACCGACGGGATGGTCTACAAGCTCAAGACCTGGCGTTTGCCGCAGTCCGGGCGCACCGGCAAGGGCAAGGCTATCGTCAACATCCTGCCGATCCCGACCGGCATCTCCATCGCGGCTATCATGCCGGTGGATGTCCCAGATGAAGAATGGGAAAACCTGCAGATCGTATTCGCCACCAGCGCCGGGGATGTACGCCGCAATGCGCTGAGCGATTTCACCAACGTCAAGCGCAACGGTAAAATTGCGATGGACCTGCCGGAAGGCGTGGAACTGGTGAATGCGCGCATCTGTTCGGAAGATGACGACGTGATGCTTGTCACCAATTCCGGCCGCGCGATCCGGTTCCAGACCACGGCTGTCCGGGTTTTCAAGGGCCGCAAGTCGACGGGTGTACGCGGCATCAAGCTGACCAACGGCGACCGGGTCGTTTCAATGTCGGTCATCCGCCATTTCGAGGCGACCTCGGACGAGCGTGCCGCTTACCTCAAAATGCGTCGCCTGATGGCCGGTGTGACCGATGAGGCCGAGGCCGACGAGGATGAAGGCAACGCCGACAGCGTTCTGCCTCAGGAGCGGTATGCCGAGATGTCGGCGGCCGAAAACCTGATCCTGACCATCACGACAGGCGGTTCGGGCAAGCTGAGCTCCAGCCATGATTATCCGGTTCGCGGGCGCGGTGGCGTGGGCGTTGCGGCCATGGACAAAGCCATGCGCGGTGGCGAACTGGTGGCTTCGTTCCCGGTTGAAATCGACGATCAGATCATGCTGGCCACCTCCAAGGGTCAATCAATCCGGGTGCCCGTCGATGGCATATCGTTCCGCTCTCGTTCAGCGGGCGGCGTGAAAGTGTTCAACACCGGGAAAGGCGAAGAAGTCGTCAGCGTTGCCTGGATTGCCGATCAGGGCGACGAAGAGACTGAAGAGTAAATTCTGCCGGGCCGCGCGATCATTCTCTGCGCGGCCCGACAGCAAAAAGCGTTTCTGTCTCGGTATCTTCCGACTAGAGTGACGCCATGTTCATCCTGATCGCCTGCCTGCTGCTTGTCTCTGGTTTCTTCGGCTATCGCTACTGGTCCAAACGGCAAACGCGGAACTCTCTGCTGGCGTCTCCTTTGTCCGATCACGAGCGTGCCGTGATCGCCGATCAGGTTCCCATGATCAGACGGCTCCCGGCACGGTTTCGGACCAAGCTGGAGGGCAAGGTCAACCTGTTTCTCGATCAGGTCGAGTTTTATGGCTGTGACGGCCTGGACGTGACCGAGGAGATGCAGCTTTCGATCGCGACGCAGGCCTGTCTGCTCGTGGTGAACAGTGATCTTTGGTATAACAATCTGACCACGATCCTGATTTATCCCAGCGCTTTCAAATCCCGTCAGAGCCGACGCAGCGGTTACGTCGTGACCGAAAAAGAAATTGTCCGCACCGGTGAAAGCTGGGACCGCGGGCCGGTTATCCTGTCTTGGGCGCATAGCCGTCAGGGTGCGATGGATGATCGTGACGGGCAGAATGTCGTATTGCACGAATTCGCCCACCAGATCGACGACCTGTCAGGCGGCACAAACGGCGTACCAGTCCTGAGCGAAGGTCAGAGCTTTGCCGAGTGGGAAAGCGTCTTCCTTACCGCTTTTGACGCCCATGTTCACGCGGTCGAGGCCGGGCGTCGCACCCTTATCGACCCTTATGGCGCCACAGGGCACGAAGAATTCTTCGCGGTTTCTGTCGAGGTGTTTTTCGAACGGCCCCAAGCTCTGAAACACGAGGTGCCGGATGTATACGAACAGTTGTCCAAACTGTTCCGTCTGGACCCGGTGACGTGGGGTTGAACTGCGGCCAGTCTGCGAAACCCCGGGCGCAGTTCTTTTTTTCACAATCCGTAAATCGATCCGAACTTTTCTTCCAGATAGGTCAACAGCGGCTCTGGACCCGGCTCCAAACCACTGGCGCGGGCGATGATTTCCCGCGGCGCATACAACCCGCCATGACGCTGCACATTTTCGCGCAGCCATCCGGTTGCACTCGATGTATCGCCCTTGGCAAGCTGCGCATTCAACCCCGGAACTGCGGCGCGTAAGGCCTGATGCAGACACCCTGCATACACATTGCCCAGCGAATAGGTCGGGAAGTACCCAAACAGTCCGATCGACCAGTGCACGTCCTGCAAACATCCGTTCGAGGGCTTGTCGACTGCGTAACCGAAATCGGCCTTGAACCGGTCGTTCCAGGCAGCCTCCAAGTCACTCACCTGCAGATCACCTGCCATCAGCGCACGTTCCAGATCAAAGCGCAGCATGATGTGCAGATTGTACTGCACCTCATCCGCTTCGGTCCGGATGTACCCGTTGTGGACGCGGTTGACGGTTGCATAAAACGCTTCCGCATCGGCGGGAATTCCAAAATCGCCGAAAACCTCGACCATCTGACCGAACAGCCAGCCCGTGAAGGCGCGCGAGCGGCCCAGCTGGTTCTCGTATATCCGGCTTTGGCTTTCATGCACGCCCATGGACACACCGCTGCCCAGCGGGGTCAGCAGATAGGCACTGTCAATGCCCTGTTCATACGCGGCGTGGCCAACCTCGTGAATCGTTGAGTAGAAACAATTGAACGGGTCGGTCTCGCTGGTCCGCGTGGTAATCCGCACATCCAGACCAGAGCCCGAGCTGAACGGATGCACCGCCTTGTCCACGCGGCCGTTGTTCAGGTCATAGCCGAAGGCTACAGCCAGCTGTTGCGACAGTTTCATCTGCGACGCTTCATCAAATCTTCCGCTCAGCGCAGCCGGTTCCGTCCGGTCCAGAACCGCAGCACGCAGGGCAACCAGCCGCGGGCGCATCTCATCAAAGATCGCGGCGATCTGGGCACCCGTCGTATAGGGCTCATAATCCTCGACCATCGCGTCATAGATGGCGCCGCCCTGCGCCAGGGCCTCACCTTCCTGACGTTTCAGCGAGACGACCTCAGCCAGAACCGGAAGAAAGGCCGATACATCTTCATCCGCACGAGCCTGCGCCCATTTCCCCTGCGCCGCGGATGTCACGCGGGCAATTGCCGTCGCCAGATCAGCCGGCACCTTGACCGCACGTTCATAAGCACGGCGAATTTCGCGCAGCTGGGCCTTGCCGATCTCGTCCTGAGGCGCGGCCTGATCCAGCCAATCGGCCACCCGCGGGTCGGACCGGCGGGCATGCAGAACCGCCTCGATCGCCGCCATTTCCTCGGCCCGTTGAGGGGCAGCCCCACGCGGCATGACTGTTTCCTGATCCCAACCCAAACGCCCGGCAATCTGTCCCAGGGCCGAGGTTTCGCGCTGAAAAGCCATCAGGTCATTGAATGCAGTCATGTAAGTCACGCTCCGCGTAGTGAAGTTGCGATGGGATAGGCCGTCAGGAAACGCGCACGCAGGATCAGCGTCCAAACCACAACGGCCATGAACTGATGGAATATGGCGATCTGCCATGGCGCCCCGTAGACCACCGTCAGGATTCCCACGACCACTTGCAGCGACAAGGCCGCAAAGGCCGCATTGAATGCAAATCGGGTCTGGAGATGCGCGCTGGTTCCGCCACGACGCCAAACGACAACCGCAAACGCAAACAGAAGATAACCGGCGCAGCGATGGATGAACTGTACCAGCCCCGGGCTTTCGAAGAAGTTCCGCCAGATCGGTTCCAACATTGTTGCGTCAGGCGGCAAAAGCTGCCCGCCGATCAACGGCCAGTCAGTATAGGATCGACCGGCGTCGATCCCCGCAACCAGGGCGCCAATGAGTATTTGCAAAAAGGCGAAATGCATCAGACCGGTTGAGAGAGAAAACAGCTTTGCCTCTTTCGCGCGGCGGGCCTGCATCAGGTCGCGCTCCTCCCGGCCCAGCAGAAGGATGTACCAGGCGAGGAACCCTAAAATCACGAAGGCCAGCCCCAGGTGTACTGCCAGCCGATAGCTGGCGACGGCCGTCATCCCTTCGCCCTGGGTCACGCCCGAGGCGACCATCCACCAGCCAACTGCACCCTGAACGCCACCCAATGCGCCGGGGATCAGCAATCGTCCGGTCCAGCCGGTCGGTATCTTGCGCGTCACCAAGAAGCCCAGCAACCCGAGCGCCCAGACCAGACCGATCACGCGGCCCAGCTGCCGATGACCCCATTCCCACCAGTAGATCGACTTGAAATCATCGAGTTCCATCCACTGGTTCTGAATGCGCCATTGATCGATCTGCTTGTATTTGTCGAACTCGGCCTGCCAGTCGGCCTCGGACATCGGCGGGATGGCTCCGGTAACAGGGCGCCATTCGGTGATCGACAATCCGCTGTCGGTCAGCCGCGTCAGCCCGCCTACGGCGATCATGATCACGACCAGGGCAAACAGGCTCATCAGCCAGACACGAATGGCCCCGCGCGCGCCGCCCCGGCCCCGGTCGATCATCCCCGGCTGCACCGCCTTTTGTTGTTCGGTGTCCGAGACTTCTTCGAAGATGCTGCGCTTGCCGCTCATGCCGTCCTCATGCCTTTGATTTTCACGCAAGCTAGGGCTACCGGAGTGTAAGGTCCAGCCTCAGCCCTTTTCCTTCCAGCGGACCATCTGCCGCATGACACCGTGCAACATCTGCACATCTGCCCGTGTCATGTTCATCCGCGACCAAAGATTGCGCAGGTTCACCTTCATCCCATCGGCCTTCTCAGGCGGATAAAAGAAACCCGCGGCCTCAAGCCGGTCTTCGAAATGTTCGGCCAGTTTCTCAACCTCGATCCCTGTCGCCCAGTCGCCCTTGCCCAGATCGGTGGTCTCATGCACCACGTCTCCGGTCTGGCGCATCCACTCGTAAGCGGTCAGCAGCACGCACTGCCCGAGGTTCAGCGAGGCGTATTCGGGGTTCACAGGAACCGAAATGATGGCGTTTGCCTTCGCAATATCCTCATTCTCAAGCCCTGCGCGTTCCGGTCCGAACAGAACCGCAACCTTTTGACCGGCCGCGACTTTTTCGGCGGCCAGTTGCATGGCGCGCTCGGGGCTGTAAACCGGTTTGGTCAACCCGCGCTGACGGGCCGTGGTGGCAAAGACAAAGGTGCTGTCCTCAAGCGCTCCGGCCAGGTCGTCGAACAGCTGCGCCTCATCCAGCAGCCGCCCCGCTCCACTGGACATGGCCACTGCCTTGGGGTTGGGCCAGCCGTCCCGGGGGGCCACGATACGCATCCGATCCAGACCGAAATTCCACATCGCGCGAGCGGCTGCGCCGATGTTTTCACCCATCTGCGGGCGGACAAGCACGAATGAGGGCTGGGATTTGTCGCTGGGCATGGCTTACTCCGAAAGTTCCGCCCGCTCTAATACCCTGTCACCGACGAGGCAAGCCAATCACCTTGTTCTGCTCTCAAATACCCGCTTGGCAGGCATAAAAGTTTGCTTCCCCCGCTCAATCCGCTAAACCCCGCCAAAGACAGAAATCCGAAGGACGCGCCAATGGACACCACCGAGCAGCCGCAGATCTACCTGATCACACCGCCGGCCATCGAACTGAGCCGATTCCCTGAAAGACTGGCGCGCGTTCTGGACAGCACAGAAATCGCGTGCATCCGCTTGGCGCTGGCGGGCAATGACGAAGATGCAATCGCACGCGCGGCCGATGCCTGCCGTGAAGTCGCCCATGCGCGGGACGTGGCGCTGGTGATTTCAAACCACGTTCTGTTGGCGCAACGTCTTGGTCTGGACGGGGTGCATCTGGATGACGCCGCCCGTTCCGTGCGGTCCGCCCGTAAGGAACTGGGGGCAGATGCGATCGTCGGAAGCTTTTGCGGAGCTTCCAGCCATGACGGCATGACCGCCGGTGAAGCCGGGGCGGACTATGTCGCCTTCGGGCCGGTTGGAACAGACAAGCTTGGCGACGGCACGCGCGCCGAAGAAGATCTGTTTCAGTGGTGGTCCGAGATGATCGAAGTTCCGGTTGTGGCCGAAGGCGGTCTGACGGCTGAACTGATTGGCAGTCTGGCCACCTGCACCGACTTTTTTGGGATCGGCGACGAAATCTGGGCGGGTGATGATCCTGTCGCAGCGCTGACCGCTTTATTGGCGCCACTTTCCTAGAAAGGCAGGAAGGGCCGAACAAAGGTATAGGCTCCGAAGCCGGCAATCACGAGGGATAGCAGAACCGAAATCCGAAGCCTGAGCCGGATCGATCTGCGGGAAACCGCCAGTGCCAATGCAAATACCACGGCAGCGGCCGAGACCGGCACGGTCAACGCGCCCAGACCAAAGCCCAGAACCGCCGGTGCCAGCCGATCCGGCGGTACTCCGACCGCCGTCAAAGCGAAGGCCTGGCTTAAACCGATCAGACCACCCACCAGAGCAACAGTCAGCAAACGCAGAAAGCCCGGTCGCCGGACTGTAACGTTCCACACACCTAGCACCACGGTTGCTGCGGGCATGAGATACGGCACCCAGGCAATGGGGATCGCGACAAGCTGTAACGTGCCCAATATCAGACCAACCGCCGTGGCCAGCGCGAAAGCAGAAAGCTGCCATAAGGCCGCCGACACCCAAAGGGCGTGCAGCACCAGCAGCAACGCAATCAGGATAACCGGCAGCCCGTCTGTCGTGGCATACACGATTCCGTTGGAGAAATAGGCCTTCAGGGTTTGACCCGGGTCCAGACCGGCCCCACCGCGCAGCGGAATCAGAGGGCTTGCCTCGCCCGCCACAAGATACCCGGTATAAGGCGCATCCACCCCCTGCTGCCTGAGGACCATCGGCCCGTGACCTTCCGGCCAGGTCAGCTGCAGGCTGGACGCGCCGGGTGGAAAAGCCCCGGCCAGCAGAACCCGTGAAATCCTTGGCACCTCAGGGTCTCCGGCCACAGGAACGCGGGAACCTTCGTAGGACAGCGTGACGGGTCCACCTGCCAACACGTTCATGGACGGCGACCAGCCTTTAATGAACTGCTTTATGTGCGGCTCAAGTTCCGAAGACGCCAAGCGGCGAAGTCTTCTGTACTCACCTGAAACGGGCGACGGATCCGCCGAAGGGTTAATCCCGGCGACGAATGCCTCGGCATTCATGCTGATTTCCAGAAACAATGTGCCCTGATTGATCCGAAAATCTACTACTGTCGGTTTCGCCGTCTGAGCTGATGCGTTGCCGACTGCGATCCAGAAAACCAAAGGAGCAACAAGAAGAAGTACAGGGCGGGTTTTGAATAACGCTCTGACAATGCGGCTCATTTGCTTCAATCCAACATGAACATGAATACCGACAACATATCCTTCGATTGTTCTGCCGATAACACGCGATGGCAAGCCAAAACGGCAGGCCGCGCCAGGAATTCCCATTGGCGTTAACGTTCTGACTTGCACGGATCACGGGGCTGCGGCATGACAACGGCATGACTCAGACCAGTGAAATTTTATGTATCGGGTCCGTCCTGTGGGACGTGATCGGACGATCCGCCAGCGTCATGCGTCAGGGCTCGGATGTTCCGGGGCGGATTACCCGACTGCCTGGTGGCGTGGCGATGAACATCGCAATGACGCTGGTCCGCTTTGGTATGACCCCAACCTTGTTGACCGCCATTGGCCGTGATCCCGAAGGTGACGAGCTTGTGCACGCCTGTGCACGCCTTGGGATGGTGACAGACCATATCTACCGCTCGCAGGATTTGCCGACAGACCGGTACATGGCGGTCGAAGGTGCAAACGGTCTGATTGCCGCAATCGCGGATGCCCACTCTCTCGAAGCCGCCGGAGCCAAGATCCTGCGCCCCCTGATGCATGGGCCATTGGGGCGCGAGAATACGCCATTCGAAGGTCCGGTTGCGCTGGACGGGAACCTGACGCAAGACCTGCTGGAGGAGATCGCGCAAAGTCCGGCGTTCTCTCGCGCTGACCTGCGCGTTGCCCCTGCATCACCCGGCAAGGCCGAGCGCCTTCTGCCTTTCCTCAAACACGCCCGCGCGACGCTTTACGTCAACCTCGAAGAAGCCGGACTGCTGTGTCAGCGCGAGTTCGAGGATTCCGAAAGCGCTGCCCAGGGCCTGCTGGATCGGGGCGCGCTACGGGTTTTGGTAACGGATGGCGGCAACTCGGCCACTGTCGGATCGGCCGATGGCATCCAGACCCAGAAACCCCCGTCCGTATTGGTTACGCGCGTGACCGGCGCGGGTGATACTTTCATGGCGGCCCATATTGCCGCTGAAGCAAATGGCGCAGATAGCGACGCGGCCCTGACCCGCGCTTTGCACGCCGCCGCAACTTATGTTTCCGGAGAAACCCCACTGTGATCGACATCCAATACTCAGCCGAGGTCCGCGCCGCCAAAGACGCAGGCCAGCCCATCGTCGCGCTTGAAAGCACAATCATCACCCACGGAATGCCCTACCCGCAGAACATCGAGGTCGCCTCACAGGTCGAACAAGATATTCGCGACGCAGGGGCGGTTCCCGCCACCATGGCTGTGATCAGGGGCAAACTACATGTTGGGCTGGAACCTGACCAGTTGCAGGATCTGGGCAAGGCGCAGGGTGTCGCCAAAATATCGCGTGCCGACATGGCCGCCTGCATCTCGACCGGCGGCACCGGTGCGACAACCGTTGCTGCGACGATGATCGCCGCTCATTACGCGGGGATCGAGGTTTTTGCCACCGGTGGCATCGGTGGCGTGCATCAGGGGGCCGAAACCTCGTTCGATATTTCCGCCGACCTGCATGAGCTTGCCCAGACGCCGGTGACAGTCGTGGCCGCGGGCGCCAAGGCCATTCTGGATCTGGCCAAAACGCTCGAGGTTCTGGAAACACTGGGCGTTCCGGTGATTGCCCATGGTCAGGATGAATTCCCGGCCTTCTGGTCAGCCAAATCACCCTATGCCGCGCCTTTGCGCATGGACAGCCCGGAAGAGATCGCAAAGGCCCACTCAACCCGCCGCGCCCTTGGCCTGCCCGGGGGACAACTTGTTGCAAACCCGATCCCCGAGACCGACCAGATCCCGGCCGATGAACTGGCACCGATTATCGCATCAGCCCAATCCGACGCCGAGACACACCGGATCACAGGAAAAGGCGTCACTCCTTATCTTCTGCAGCGTATATTCGAGCAGACCATGGGCCGATCCCTGACGGCCAATATCGCGCTTGTTCGCAACAACGCCCGCCTTGCCGCCGGCATCGCAACGGCTTTGACCCGCAACGCCGCCTGACACCGTCCCTATTGCACCATCACGCCAGACTGCTTAATTGCAGTCTGCAAACCGCTCGGAACTAAGATGAATACACCGTTTGACGAAGAACCGCATCGCCGCCCCGGCCTGTTTGCAGGCCTGCGGGCGTCGTTTCTGACGGGGATTGTCGTCATTGCGCCGGTCTGGCTTACAATCTGGTTGATCTGGTCCGTGGTGGGCTGGATCGACAGTGCGGTCCTGCCGCTGGTGCCGCAAAGGTTTCAGCCGCAAGAATATGTCGGCATCAACCTGCGCGGCGTCGGGGTCATCATCTTCCTGATCTTCACGGTGATCGTGGGCTGGGTGGCCAAGGGTATACTGGGACGTTCGCTGATCCTTTTTGCAGAACGCGTTGTTGATCGGATGCCTGTCGTCCGCTCGGTCTATTCCGGGATCAAGCAAATTTCCGAAACGGTTTTTGCCCAAACAGACCGCTCGTTCGAAAAGGCTTGCCTTATCCAGTATCCGCGCCGTGGAATCTGGGCGATCGGGTTCGTGTCCACCACCGCCAAAGGCGAGGTCAGCCGCCTTGCGGAGACCGGCGGCGAACTGCTCAGCGTGTTTGTTCCGACGACCCCGAACCCCACATCCGGGTTTCTGCTGTTTTTTCCAGCCGAAGACGTCATCCTGCTGGACATGACGATCGAGGATGCCGCGAAACTGGTGATCTCGGCAGGTCTTGTTTATCCAAACGAAAAAGACCCGACCCGCCCGCCAGAGTGATCAGCCAAACATCGCACGCAGATCTACTGTGCTACGCGCACCCAGATCGGTTTTGTGGGCTGACAGAAAGCCGTCCGCGGCTGCCCGGCCCGCCTTTTTCAGCTTGTGCAGGATCACCGGGTTGGGAACGGTCTTCGTGGCAACCGACAGACTGTTCATCAACTCATTGTCTGCGATCATGTGAACCAGAACCCGGCTCATCTCACCCGCCTTCAGTTTGCCCTCACGCAACAAGCGCTGCACAAAGTCAATCGCCCTGAGTTCGCGAAACAGGGACGAATTGAAGCTGATCTCGTTGATCCGGTTCTGAATCTGCTGTGGTGTCTTCGGAACCTCGTCCCGCTCAAGCGGGTTGATGTTCACTATGACCACATCATCCGGCAACTCGTCATTGAACAAAGGAAACAGCGCAGGATTTCCCGTAAAACCTCCGTCCCAATAGGCCTCGGTTCGCCCCGTCTTCGGATCGAATATCTCTACGGCCTTGAACAGCGTAGGCAGGCAGGCCGAGGCGAGTATGGCATCCGTCGATACATCTTCGCCCGTGAACACCCGGATCTTGCCGCTGCGCACGCAGGTCGCACAGACAAACAGCTGCGGGCCTTCGTTCGCGCAAATCTCGCCAAAGTCAAAACGGTCAACGACGGACTTCAACGGGTTCTGGTAAAACGGACCGTAGGCATAAGGCGAAACCATGCGCGACCACGCGTCGCCAATCGAATAGGGAAGCGAATACTCCACGGCCTGCGCGATCTGGGCAGGCTCAAGCGCCTGCATCCAGTTGGCAATCCGCATGTCGCCAACCGCCCCCATGCGCGTCCATAATCCGTTCAGACATTCCCGCGCCCCATCGCGCCCGGCCCGCACCATCCCGGACTTGAAAGCCGCCCCGTTTAGCGCCCCTGCGGATGTGCCGGTAATTGCGGCAACCTCAATATCCTCTTCATCCAGCAACCGGTCCAGTACACCCCAGGTAAAGGCGCCATGTGCGCCGCCGCCCTGCAAAGCCAGATTGATCCGTTTCAATAGCCCGCCCCTTCATCTTTTCCAAAATACTCCGGGGGTATGGGGGCCGCGCCCCCATGAAATCTTACAGGGCAGTCCAGCCGCCATCGACGGAAATCGTCGTTCCGGTAATCTGCGCCGCCGCATCCGAGCACAAAAACAATGCCGTCCCGCCAAGTTGCTCGACCGTTGCAAACTCTTTCGAGGGCTGGCGTTCCAGCATCACGTTCTTGATCACGTCCTCGCGGCTCATGTTGTATTCTTTCATCGTGTCGGGGATTTGCGCCTCGACCAGAGGTGTCAGAACATAGCCCGGGCAAATGGCGTTGCAGGTGATCGGCTCCTGCGCCGTTTCCAGCGCAACTGTCTTGGTCATGCCGACCACACCATGTTTGGCCGACACATAGGCCGCCTTGTAGGGTGACGCCGTCAGACCATGGGCCGACGCGATATTGACGATGCGCCCCCACCCGGCCTTTCGCATCATTGGCAAAGCTGCCGCCATCGTGTGAAAGGCCGAGTTCATGTTGATCGCGATGATCGCATCCCATTTGTCGACCGGGAACTGGTCGATCGGCGCGACGTGCTGAATGCCCGCATTATTGACAAGAATGTCGCAAGCCCCGGCCTTTTCGATCAGGGCCCGGCAATCATCCCCCTTGGACATGTCGGCCTGGATATATCGCGCGTTGGTTCCGGTCTCGTTCGAGATTTCAGCAGCCAGTGCATGGTCCTCATCCCGATCGGTGAACGAATTCAAAACCACATTGGCGCCCGCCCTGGCCAGTTCGCGCGCAACGCCCAGCCCGATCCCCGAATTCGATCCCGTGATAATTGCCGTCTTTCCCGAAACGCTCATCGCCGCTCTCCTGCTGAGTCAGAATTTCCGACACAGTGCCATGCTGCACGTGCAAAGAAAACGGGGAAAGCTGGGGCCAATGCAACTCCTCGCGCACTGGCATCCTCATCACAAAAAAACGCCCGCACGAAGCGGGCGTTAAGTTATTGAGGCAGGTTTCATACAGGCAAGAAACCTATCGAGCAGTGCATCCTTTATAAGCAATTCTGCGCCTTCGTCCAAGCTAAAAGTTTGATAATAAGAAAAATCATGGCTACGGTGAATCCCAACAAAATAAGGCCAGAGCAGGATTGTTTCCAAAATGAGCCCCGATTTTTCACCCTCCCTTCGTTCAATACTGGTGGGAATCACCGGCATTTTTGCGACCACATTTGCCCATGCAGATTCGTCTCATGGCATAGCTATGTATGGCGATCCCGCCCTACCACCGGATTTTGTGTCTCTGCCTTACGTGAACCCGGATGCACCAAAAGGAGGAAAGGTCGTTTTCGGGAATACCGGCGGCTATAACAGTTTGAACCCGTTTGTGCAAAAAGGCACGTCACCCTGGCAACTGAGATTCTGGACCCATGAGAGCCTGATGGGCCGATCCTGGGACGAACCTTTCACTCTTTACGGGTTGTTAGCCGAATCAGTTGAGACGGCCGAGGACCGATCCTGGGTGGAATTCACGCTGCGCGAGAACGCCCAATTCTCGGACGGCAGCCCAGTCACCGTGGACGACGTGATGTGGTCCTATGAAACTCTGGGGACCGAAGGGCATCTCCGGTATCGCGGGTTGTGGTCCAAGATCGGCAGCATCGAACAGACTGGTCCACGCTCGGTCAGGATCACATTCAACGAACCTGACCGCGAACTGGCGCTGATTGCGGGCCTGCGCCCGATCCTTCAAAAGGCCCAATGGGACGGCAAGGATTTTGCCGACGCGCAGTTGCACGATGTTCCAATCGGCTCGGGGCCTTATGTCGTCGAGGACTATGAGGCCGGGCGCTTCGTAAACCTGCGCCGCAATCCTGACTACTGGGGCAGCGATGTTCCCTTCCGCCGTGGCACCATGAACCTCGATGAAATGAGGATCGAGTTCTACGGCGATCAGACCGTGTTGTTCGAAGCGTTCAAGGCTGGGGAACTCTCCGCCATTCGGGAATTCAACGCCGACAAGTGGGACACGCAATACAGTTTCCCCGCCGCGCAGCGCGGAGACGTAGTCAAAACGGAAATCCCGCATGGCAAACCGTCGGGCATGACCGGCTTTGTGATGAACACGCGCAAGGCGCCATTCGATGACTGGCGCGTGCGCGAGGCGCTGACGCTGGCGTTCAACTTCGAATTCATCAACGACACCATCACCGGCGGTGCCCAGCCCCGGATCACCTCGTATTTCTCGGGCTCGGACCTGGCGATGCAACCCGGGCCGGCGACAGGCCGGGTCGCCGAGTTGCTGCAACCGTTTGCCGATGACCTTCTACCCGGAACGATTGAAGGCTACAGCCCACCACAAGGCGATGGCTCGGCGCGCAATCGCGCCAATATCCGAAAGGCCGCGAACCTGCTGTCCGAAGCGGGGTGGACCATTCAGGACGGTGTGCTGCGCTACCAGAATGGCGATGCTTTCGCCATGACCGTCTTGCTGCAGCAGGGCGACAGCGATATGGCCACCGCAGTCGAAATCTATTCCCGTGCATTGGAACGCCTTGGCATTCAGGTGACAACCGAAACGGTCGACAACGCGCAATACACCGGTCGCATCTCGGAACACGATTTCGATATGACGCCATTCCGAAGAGCCATGTCCCTGTCCCCCGGAAACGAGCAGCGCCTCTATTGGGGCAGCGATGGCGCGAACACGCCCGGAACCCGGAACCTGATGGGTGTCGCATCACCCGCGGTCGACGCGATGATCGATGCGATGCTGGCTTCGGAAACGCGGGAAGACTTTGTCGCGGCCACCCGCGCGCTTGACCGCACCCTGACCGCTGGCCGGTATGTCATTCCGATCTGGAACTTCGATGTCGGCCGTATCGCGCATGTGAAAGAGCTTAAGTACGCGCCAAACCTGCCCATTTACGGCGATGGCCCGCAATACATGCCCGAGGTCTGGTGGTATCAGGAATAAACTGCAGCGGGCGAACGCCTCCTCGCCCGCGTTTGTGCGGCGAAACCCGCTTTACCAACGCCCCACAACGCTCGTCTAACGTGTGCTGCCCCGGTCTTCTCGGATGGCGGTTGTCACGAATACTTCGGCGGAAAGTGGCACATGTCAAAATACCGCAGCATATGACTGCTTACGCGACGTCCGTCGCAATATGTTGTTGGACCTTCTAATTTCAGCGAAAATTGCTCCAATGGACACAAGAACCTTTACGGATTGGGTGCCGAGCATGTAACGTGTCATCAAATCGAACCTCAGTGAACCGTGCAAAAGTTGTTGAGTTTCGGTGATATAGTTGCGGGCGGTTCGCCCTGCCCTGGTGGTTCACGGACCGGCCGCCACTCACTCCGAAACGCAGGACCGTGGCCCGTTGCGGACGTTCCGCAGCGGGCATTTTCCGTTCCGGTCATCACATCCCCGGGTGCGACATTTTGTCATGCATGTATATACCCCGCCCCTACGTAACCTGATATCTGGGGGCCGGGCAGTCCTGTAGCACAAGAAACGGAAAGCTCGCTGATGATTATGAAATGGACAGAACTGACGCAGGACTGGAACGGATCCTTGGCGCGCGCTAAGCGGCGCTTTCCGAACCTGCGTGATCAGGACGTCGCGCATTTCCGGCAAGACAGAAAACAGTTCGAGGCTTACTTGGCGGAACGGCACCACCTGACTGTGAACGAAGCCCGGGAAGAACTGGAAGATTTCCTGTTCACCGAAAGCCTGAATCGCGAATTCGATCAGACGTTACGCAAGTGACGTAACCCACAGGATCAACGCGTCTTCGTCACTGACCGAGACGACGTTGTGACCCATGCTTCCGTCGTAATAGGCGCTGTCGCCGCGGCGCATTTCGACAGGTTCATAATACTCGGTATAAAGCCGCACGACGCCTGTCAGAACGTACAGGAATTCCTCACCATCATGACGAACCCAGCCGTCGAACTCGTCCATCGAGCGGGCGCGTACGCGGGCCCGGTAGGGCAGCATTTGTTTTTTCGTCAGCGTTTCGGCCAGCAACTCATGCTCGTATGTCGTCGTGGCATGGGCCGCACCTTCCCCCATCCGTGTGACGGACATGCGTCCAATGACCTGATCGCGCTGGGGTGGCGTGAACAGTTGAGGCACCGAAATCCCCAGCCCCGTCGCGAGTTTCTTCAGCGCATCATAGGTTGGCGACATCTGGCCGTTTTCGATTTTGCTGAGCGTTGAGCGCGCCAGACCGGCCTGGGTCGCCGCCTGTTCCAGCGTCCATTTGCGGGCCTTGCGCAATTCGCGCACGCGCGCGCCCAGATCCAATGGCTCGGGTTCGACATTTTCACCGGCATCGCGGGCGATACGGATCAGGGATTTCGGGTCCTGCGTTCTCATGGCACTTCTATAGGGCCGGGCCGCGCCGCTTGCAACGCGCCTTGCCCCGCGTTAGCCAGACGACATGCTGTCCATATTTGATCAGGGTCTGCCTGCCCCTTGCCCCACCCCGTTTAATCTCGCAGCGCACGTTCTGCGCCACGCAGAGCGGCTTCCGGAAAAAACCGCGCTCTCCGTTCTGAATGAAACGGCGACCGAGGACTGGAGCTATCGGCAATTGCTGTCTGCCGTTCTGGGCACCGGCACAGGGTTGTTGCAGGCCGGTTTGAAACCCGGCGACATCGTTCTGATGCGCCTTGGGAATACTGTCGACTTCCCGATTGCCTACTTGGGGGCGATTGCCGTCGGTGTCGTTCCTGTTCCGACGTCATCGCAACTGACGGCGCCTGAAACGGCCCGCATGATTGACGACCTGTCCCCAGCCGCCATCCTGAAGGCACCGGATGTTGCCTGTGCCCCGCACCCCCGCCAGATCGATCTGGCAACGTTGCGTGCCATGCGTGATCTGCCGCCCGCCACCTTTGATCTCGGTGATCCGGATCGGCTGGCTTATGTGGTCTATACCTCTGGGACATCGGGCAAGCCGCGTGCGGTTGCGCATGCGCATCGCGCGATCTGGGCACGGCAAATGATGGTGGACGGGTGGTATGGGCTGCGCCCCGAGGATCGGCTGTGTCATGCCGGTGCGTTCAACTGGACCTACACTCTGGGCACTGGCCTGATGGATCCGTGGACCATCGGGGCGACAGCGCTGATCCCCGAACCGGGAACCGATCCGGCAGCATTGCCCGACTTGTTGCGGCGTCACGGAGCCACAATCTTTGCCGCAGCACCCGGCGTGTACCGAAAGATGGTTCAGCGGACAGACCGGCTCAGACTGCCCGACCTGCGCCACGGACTGTGCGCAGGCGAAAAACTGTCGCGCCACCTGCACGAACGCTGGACCGAGGTTACGGGAACCGAACTTTACGAAGCCTACGGCATGTCCGAATGCTCGACCTTCATTTCCTCCAGCCCTGAAAACCCGGCCCGGGGCGAGGCATTGGGCCAGCCGCAACCCGGTCGCAAGATCGCCATTCTGGGACCCGATGGCCCTGTTCCGCAGGGACAGGAAGGCACAATCGCGATCCACCGGTCCGACCCCGGCCTGATGCTGACCTATCTGAACGCCCCGGATGAGGCTCAGGCCCGCATGCAGGGTGACTGGTTTCTGACCGGAGATCAGGGCGCCATGGCGGTCGACGGGCAAATCACCTATCTGGGTCGCGACGATGATATGATGAATGCGGGCGGCTATCGGGTTTCGCCGGTCGAGGTCGAAGCCGTCTTGTCAAAATACCCCGGGATCACACAGGTCGGTGCCGCGGCGGTCGAGGTCAAGCAGGACACATTTGTGATAGCTGCCTTTTACACCGGCCCCGAAACTCTGGACGAGACGGCCTTGCGTGCCTATGTCCAGGACAACCTTGCGCGATACAAACAGCCCCGCGCTTTCATACATCTGCCGGCGCTTCCCGCAGGTGGCAATGGCAAACTCCTGCGCCGCGCATTGCCGGCCTATTTCAAGGCACCGAACTCATGACCCAATCCGTCAAGCTTGATATTCTGTCCGATCCGATCTGCCCGTGGTGCTATATTGGCAAAACCCATCTGGACAAAGCGCTGGCCGCCATACCGGACCATCCTTTCGTGATCGAATGGCACCCGTTTCAACTGAACCCCGACATGCCGGACGCGGGCATGGACCGCCGAGAATACCTTGAGCGCAAGTTTGGCGGCAAGGATGGTGCCGTGCAGGCCTATGCGCCCGTGGTCGAACACGCCGAAAATGCTGGCCTGAAAATCGATTTCGAAGGCATGAAACGTACGCCCAACACACTTGATGCGCACCGGCTGATCCATTGGGCCGGGATTGAAGGCAAGCAGGACGCGGTGGTCGACGCCTTGTTCGATGCTTATTTTGTGCAGGCACGCGACATCGGCGACCATGAGGTGCTTGCCGACATCGCCGACAGTCAGGGAATGGACGCGGCTGTCGTCATGAAGCTGCTGAAATCCGACGCGGACCGGGACGATATCCGCAACCGCGATACGCATTCACGGGAAATGGGTGTTGGGTCCGTACCGACCTTCATCGTGGCCAACAAACACGCAGTTCCTGGCGCCCAGCAGCCGGAAATGTGGGAAAAAGTCATCCGCGAAATCATGTCTCAACTTGAGGCTTCCCCTGCAAACTAGCACATAGTCCTGTGCGTTTGCGCTATAGCGCCGCCTGATTTGCCGTGATAGCGCAAGCAGGTAAGGAGTTCCCCATGACCAATCGCATGTCGCGGGGCGAGTTCATTGCGTTGATAGCAATGATGTTCGCCACGATCGCGTTCTCTATCGACTCGATGCTGCCTGCCCTGCCCGAAATCGGCGCAGAGCTCAGCCCTGATGATGTGAACCGGGCGCAACTGATCCTGACATCCTTCGTTCTGGGCATGGGGCTTGGCACATTTTTCACCGGCCCGATCTCGGACGCGCTGGGGCGCAAGCCCGTCATCTTTGGCGGTACAGTGCTATATATCGTGGCGTCCGCTGTTGCCTGGGCAAGTTCCTCGCTTGAACTGGTTCTAGCTGCGCGTGTTCTTCAGGGACTTGGTGCCGCCGGTCCCCGCGTGGTGGCCATGGCCATTATCCGCGACCTCTATTCCGGGCGCGAAATGGCCCGGATCATTTCGATCGCGATGATGATATTTACGCTTGTTCCCGCAATTGCGCCGATGCTGGGCGCAGGCGTGATTGCCCTGTTCGGCTGGCGCGGGATTTTCGTATCCTTCATCCTGTTCGCCCTGATTGTCGTGACGTGGATGGGAAAACGGTTGCCGGAATCGCTGGCCCGCGAAGACCGTCGCCCATTTCGCCTGCCGCTGCTGGTAGCGGCCACGCACGAGATGATGTCACACCCCACGGTGCGCCTTTCGATATTGGTTCAGACCCTGTGCATGGGCATTCTGTTCACCATGCTGACCATGGTGCAGCCGGTCTATGACGTGATCCATGACAGTGCGGACAGTTTCCCGTTCTGGTTCGGGTTTGTCGCGCTGATGTCTGGTTCGGCCAGCCTGCTGAACGCCGCGATTGTCGTCCGCGTGGGTATGCGGCGCGTGGTGACATGGGCGCTTGGGGCGCAGATTCTGATCACGTCCTGCGTCATTTTTCTGAATATGGCGAACCTGACGCCCGCCGCCTCATTCGCGGTGTTTGTATTCTGGCAGACCACCATCTTCTTCATGGCTGGCGTCACTCTGGGCAATTTGAATGCCATCGCGATGGAACCGATGGGCCACATCGCAGGCATGGCGGCATCTGTGATCGGGTCGATTTCGACCGTTCTGGCCGCAGCCATCGCTTCACCTGTGGGCCTTTTGTTCGATGGCTCAGTGACACCGCTGACAACGGGCATTCTTGCCATGTGCGTCATGGCTTTCGGCGTGATGGTTCACATGGGTCGCGTCGAAAACAGACTGCTGGTCTGAGCCTGTGCAAATGCACTGAATCACGTTAAGCTTTCCGCGATTTTCGGGGGAGTTTTCTATGAGTGATTATTATGATCTGGGCACATACTCCTGCCCCGTCACCACATCATCGGAAAAGGCGCAGCTGTGGTTCGACCGAGGTCTGAACTGGACCTACGGCTACAACCACACCGAGGCCCTGGCCTGTTTCCAGCGCGCGGCGGAACATGATCCGGACTGCGCCATGGCGCATTGGGGCGTGGCTTACGCAGCCGGACCAAACTACAACCTGCCGTGGGAATTGCTGGACAATCAGGGACAAGAGAAGGCATTGGCCGAGGCTTATGACGCCACCCAAAAAGCACTGGCGCTTGTAGAATGGTGCACTCCGGTTGAACAGGCGCTCATCCGCGCCCTGCCCGCCCGCTATCCTCAGCGCGAGCCGATCGCGGATATGCACGACTGGGACCACGATTTTGCGGACGCTATGCGCGCGGTTTTTGCAGCTTTTCCCGATCACCTGGATCTGCGCACCATATTTGTCGAGGCGTTGCTGAACCTGACCCCCTGGAAAATGTGGGATCTGGAAACCGGTCAACCCGCCGACGGCGCCGCCACCCTCGAAGCGCAGGATACCCTGGAATGGGCCATGGGGAACGACCCGGCCGCCATGTCGCATCCGGGGATTTTGCACTTGTATGTGCACCTGATGGAGATGTCGCCCACTCCTGAAAAGGCGCTGAAAGCCGGGGACGTGTTGCGCACGCTGGTGCCGGACGCAGGTCATCTGGTGCACATGCCCACCCATATCGACGTCCAGTGCGGCCACTACCAGAACGTCACCCATTGGAACGAAAAAGCCACCGAAGCAGATTTGAAGTATTACGAACGCGAAGGTCCGTTCAACATCTACACCGGTTACCGTCAGCACAACTATCACTTCACCATCTACGGCGCGCTGTTTATGGGCCAGATGGAACCGGCCCTGCGTGCCAATCAGGGCATCTGGGACACCACGCCCGAGGAAATGCTGCGCATCGAAAGCCCGCCGATGGCGGACTATTTCGAAAGCTACATGTCCATGGGGCCGCATATCCTTATCCGTTTTGGCCGTTGGGACGAAGCCAAGGCTCTGGAACTGCCCGAAGACCCGGATCTCTACTGCACATTGACCGCGACCACGCACTACGCCCGTGCCATCGCATTTGCAGCGACGGATCAGGTGGCCGAGGCCGAAGCGGAAGAACAAAGATTTCTTGCCGCCCGGGGCCGCGTCCCCGAAACCCGGCGACTGCACAATAATCGTGTCGTCGACCTGCTGGATATCGCAGCTGAAATGCTGCGGGGCGAAATCGAATACCGCAAGGGAAACTACGACACGGCCTATGCACACCTGCGCCGCTCGGTCGAATTGGATGACACTTTGCCTTATGACGAACCCTGGGGCTGGATGCAGCCAACCCGCCACGCACTCGGGGCCTTGCTGTTTGAACAGGGCCACGTTGCCGAGGCCGAAGCTGTCTACCGCGAGGATCTAGGACTGGGCGGCACGCTCAGCCGTGCGTCGATCCATCCCGACAATGTCTGGAGCCTAAGGGGGCTATACGATTGCCTGAAATCTCGAGGTGACTCCATTGAAATCAGGCAGATCAAACAAAGACTGGATCTGGCTCTGGCCCGTGCAGACCGCGCGGTCGCCGCTTCGTGCTTCTGCGCCCAGTCCGCAATGAAGGCCGCCGAATGAGACTGCTCCCTGCCCTGATGCTTTTGACCGCCGGTCTTCCCGTTCAGGCCGAACGCATGACGTTTACCCCGGTCGACCAGGCCGAACGTGACCCGACGCTGGTGACGTTCCGCGCCAACCTGCTAGCTGATATCGCGGCCCGCGACACCGAAGCGGTTGTGGCGGTGGCCTGCCCGGACATCTATCTCAGCCACGGCGGCAATGGCGGCCCCCGGGAACTCAGGGAAAACCTGACACTTCCTGCCGACACCCTGGCCGAGGAATACCGAGATCAGGCCGACGAGATGCGCGAAGCCTACTGGTCCGCCCTCGAGGAAACCCTCGCCGCGCCCGGTTATTTTGACGATCTGGGCGAATTTTGGATGCCGTATCAGTGGAAGATCGGCCTGCCCGCATCCGTCGACCCGTTCAACGCTTATTTTGTGAATGGCTCCGGGGTGTCACTGCGGGTGGGCGCAGACCGGACCGCTGACATTGTCGATCTGATAAGCCATGAGGTCGTCCTGATTAGCGAATACGATCCTGACGCCGAATACCAGAAGGTCATGCTGACCGACGGCGCGCGAGGCTTCATGCACCGCGACTACCTCTGGCCTATGACCGGTCATCGCGCGGCGCTGGTAAAATCCGACCAGGGGGAATGGCAGTTGTGCACCTTCGTGGGCGGTGACTGAGCGCGACGCTCAGACCTTGGCCTTGTTCTTCACGGCAACCACCTTCTCGGCCAGATCGCGGGCAATGGCAAACGCGCCCTTGATCTTGTCGCTGTCTTTCTTCCAATCCCTGCGCACAACAATCTTGTTGTCCTTGACCTTCGCCAGTCCGCGCTGGTTCTGAATGAAATCGACCAATCCCTGAGGTGAGGCGAACTTGTCGTTGTGGAACTGGATCGTCGCGCCCTTCGGTCCGCCATCCAGTTTGGCGATACCCGCCCGCTTGCACATCGCCTTGATGCGCACGACCAGCATCAGGGTGTTCACCTCTTTCGGAAGCGTGCCAAAGCGGTCGATCAGTTCGGCTGCAAACCCTTCCAACTCGACCTTGGTCGAGAGCGACGAGAGGCGGCGATACAAGCCCAGTCGCACATCCAGATCCGGCACGTAATCCTCGGGGATCAGGACCGGCACGCCCAGATTGATCTGCGGAGCCCATTGATCATCAGCATCCGACAGTCCTTCAATCTCGCCCGCCTTGATCTTGGCAATCGCCTCTTCCAGCATCGACTGATACAGTTCATAGCCCACATCGCGCATCTGGCCGGACTGCTCCTCGCCCAGCAGGTTGCCTGCACCACGAATGTCCAGATCCTGGCTGGCAAGGGTGAAACCTGCGCCAAGCGTATCCAGCGAACCCAGAACGCGCAGGCGTTTTTCGGCCGTGGCGGTCAGCTTCTGGCGCGGCTTGGTGGTCAGATAAGCATAGGCGCGGGCCTTTGAACGCCCGACCCGGCCCCGTATCTGATACAACTGCGAAAGGCCGAACATATCCGCGCGGTGCACGACCATGGTATTTGCGGTCGGGATATCCAGACCGCTTTCCACAATCGTCGTGGCCAGCAGTACATCGTATTTGCCGTCGTAGAACGCATTCATCCGGTCATCAAGCTCGCCAGCCGCCATTTGCCCATGAGCGATGACATAAGTCAGTTCCGGCAGCTGTTCTTTCAGGAATTCCTCGATCTCGCGAAGATCGGATATTCGCGGCACCACGTAGAAGCTCTGCCCACCCCGATAATGTTCGCGCAGCAGCGCCTCGCGGACAGTGACCGCATCGAATTCGCTGACGTAGGTACGGATGGCCAGACGGTCGATAGGCGGGGTGCCGATGATCGAAAGATCACGCACGCCCGTCAGCGAAAGTTGCAAAGTACGCGGGATCGGCGTGGCCGTCAGGGTCAGCACGTGAATGTCCGAGCGCAACTGTTTCAGACGCTCTTTATGCACCACTCCGAAATGCTGTTCCTCGTCGATAATCAGAAGGCCCAGATTGTTGAACCGAATACCCTTGGCCAGCAACGCATGGGTACCGACCACGATATCAACCGTTCCCCGCGCCAGTCCGTCCCGGGTTTGCTGCGCCTCTTTGGCCGAAACAAAGCGTGAGAGCTGCCGGACCTCCAGGGGGAACCCTCTGAAACGGTCCCTGAAGCTGGCCGCGTGCTGGCGGGCCAGCAGCGTCGTCGGCGCAACAACCGCCACCTGAACACCGGACATGGCAGCGACAAAGGCCGCGCGCATTGCGACCTCGGTCTTGCCAAAGCCCACATCGCCGCAGATCAGGCGGTCCATCGGCGCGCCTGAATGCATGTCCTCCATCACCTCGGCAATGGCGCGCAACTGGTCGTCGGTTTCCTGATAGGGGAAACGGGCGCTGAACTCCTCCCACGCATGCGGCGGCGGGTCCATGACCGGAGCCTTGCGCAGGGCGCGTTCGGCGGCGATACGGATCAACTTGTCCGCCATTTCGCGGATGCGTTCTTTCAGCTTCGCTTTCTTAGCCTGCCAGGCGCCACCGCCCAAACGGTCCAGCAGACCTTCTTCGTGACCGTATTTTGACAGCAACTCAATGTTTTCAACCGGCAGATATAGTTTGGACTGTTCCGCGTATTCCAGCAGAAGGCATTCGTGCGCGGCCCCCGCTGCCGTCACCACTTCCATCCCCATGTAGCGACCGATGCCGTGGTCGACATGAACAACAAGATCACCGGGGCTGAGCGATTGGGTCTCGGTCAGGAAATTCTCGGCCTTGCGGCGTTTTCTTGGCTGCCGGATCAAGCGGTCGCCCAGAACATCCTGTTCTGCAATCACCGTCAGACCGGGGGTTTCGAACCCGTGCTCCAGCGCCCAGACAGCAAGGTACAACCCGCGCTTGCCGATGCGAGTGCCGTCCTTCACCGGGATCGCCTCGGCCAGGCCTTCATCCTCGATCAGACCGGTCAGGCGTTCGCGGGCACCTTCGGAATAGGACGCAATCAGAACCGGCCCCTTGGCCAGTTTGTCGGTGATGTGACTGGCCAGTGCGCCAAACAGGCTGATGTTTTCCTGCTGTCGTTCGGGGGCGAAATTGCGCCCGATCCGGCCACCCGCGTCGATCACGCCCGGTCCGCTTGCCTGCGGCAACGGGCTGAACTGCATCACGCGCCGGTCTGCAGCAGCCTGTTCCCAGGCCCCGTCATCCATGTACAGCAAGGCTGGCGGAGTTGGCTTGTAGACCGTGTCCAAGCGCGACCGGTTTTCCAGCGCCAGCCTGCGGGTTTCATACTGATCCGCGATACTGTCCCACCGGGCCAGCCGCGCGGGCGTTACCTGATCATCCAGTAGGATCGTCGCACCGGACAGATAGTCGAACAGTGTCTCCAGCCGGTCATGGAAAAAAGGCAGCCAGTGCTCCATCCCCTGATGCTTGCGCCCGGCACTGACCGCTTCGTAAAGCGGGTCATCTGTACCTGCGGCGCCGAATTCGATGCGATAGTTCTGACGGAACCGGGTGATCGCGGCTTCGTCCAGAATGACTTCCGATACCGGGGCCAGTTCGACAATTTGCAGTTTCTCGGTGGTTCGTTGCGATACCGGGTCGAACCGGCGGGCACCGTCCAGCACATCGCCAAACAGGTCCAGACGAACGGGGCCGGATTCACCGGGCGGGAATATGTCGATGATCCCGCCCCGGATGGCATAGTCGCCGGGCTCCATTACAGTGGGGCTTTGGGTGAACCCCATGCGAACCAGAAAATTGCGCAATGCGTCTTCGTCAATGCGATGCCCGACCCGCGCGGTAAAGGCCGCTTCGCGCAGGACCTCACGGGCCGGCACGCGCTGGGTTGCGGCATTCAGGGTCGTCAACAGCACGAATTGCTGCGGCATCTGATGCACCAGCGCCGCCAGGGTCGCCACCCTTGTGGCCGAAATATCGGCGTTGGGCGAAACCCGATCGTAAGGTAAGCAATCCCAGCCGGGAAAAACAAAGACTGGTATCTCCGGCGCAAAAAAGGCCAGCGCGGCCCGCATCGCCTCCATCCGCTTGTCATCACGTGCGACATGGGCCACCGGACCGCCGGTCCGCGAAATCTCTTTCAGAACAAGCTGCGCATCAAACCCTTCGGGGGCTCCGCCAACTGTTACGTGGTCCGCAGCCTTCATCGCCTCGCCTTTCCGACTTGTCTATCCCAGTGGTCCCAGAGAAAAGTTCTGATACATGCCCCAGAAGGCCGTGACCAGTATCGAAAACATGCCGATCAACTGGGTGTACAGCCTGCATCGCATCAGGGTCCGGATGACCAAGTCAGGTTTGGGGATCTGCTGCAGCCGACGCGCGGTCGCCACATACAGCATGACCACGATCGACATCGGAAACATCAGCAGGAAAACAGCCTGCGCGAACTCCACCCCATAATAAAAGCCCGATATCGCAAGCCCGGTCAGCACAAAGCACGAAATCGCAAACAAAATGGCACCGGACATGTCCATGATGTACAGCATGCGGTTCGTGTTGATCCGGACGATATCCATCAGATCCGTTTCGGCCTGCCCGCCCGAGCGTCGCGCGCGCACGATCAGATCATAGGGCACGCCAAGGACCCAATGGCTCACCGATGACCACATGACAGCCAGTGCGATCCAGAACCACAGGTTCGAGAAGCTTCGCAAATCAATGACTTCGGTAATCGAAGAGTATAAGTCCAAGCCATAACCCCTTAAACATTGTCTTACGGGGTTTTGTCACAATGCCGCGTCGATTGTTACCCTTGAGACCTACGCGTTTTCATGCCACCCAAAGCACGATTGTTCAAGGAGAACGCGCCATGAAACCGACCATCGCCCCCTATCCGCTCGCCCGTTTCCGCCGGGCCCGCCAGTCTGCGGCGATCCGGGGGCTGGTCCGCGAGAATACGCTGACGCCGGATGACCTGATCTGGCCGGTGTTCGTGCGCGACGGTGAAGGGGTCGAGGAACCTGTGCCGTCAATGCCGGGCGTCGTTCGCCGATCGGTCGATCTGATCGCCCAGGCCGCGGTCGAGGCGCAGGCGCTTGGCATCCCTGCAATCTGCATTTTCCCCTATACCGACAGCGCCCTGAAAACCGAAGACTGCGCCGAAGCGTGGAATCCTGACAACCTGTCGAACCGGGCCATTCGTGCCATCAAGGATGCTGCCCCCGATATCGCCGTCATGACCGATGTGGCGCTGGATCCGTACAACATCAACGGCCATGACGGGTATGTCGTCGATGGCGAGATCGTAAATGACCGCACGGTCGAAGCACTGGTGAAAATGACGCTGGCGCAGGCGGATGCCGGTGCGGATATCATCGGCCCGTCGGACATGATGGATGGACGTATCGGTGCGATGCGCCACGCGCTCGAGGCTGCGGGGCATCACAACGTCATGATTCTCAGCTACGCCGCCAAGTATGCCAGCGCGTTTTACGGTCCATTCCGCGATGCGGTTGGCGCATCGGGCGCACTGACCGGCGACAAGAAGACCTATCAGATGGACCCGGCCAATTCGAACGAGGCGCTTCGTCTGATCGAACGCGACCTGACCGAAGGTGCCGATATGGTGATGATCAAGCCGGGCATGCCTTATCTTGATATCTGCCGTCAGGTTAAAGACACGTTTGGCGCGCCGACCTATGCCTACCAGGTGTCGGGCGAGTTTGCGATGATCCGGGCGGCCGCCCAGAACGGATGGATCGATGGCGAGAAGGTGATGCTGGAAAGTCTGATGGCGTTCAAACGCGCGGGCTGTGACGGAGTTCTGACCTATTTCGCGCCCGAAGTAGCGCGCCTTCTGCAAGGCTAAAACCCCGCCCTGTCGCAATTTTTCGCCGATTGAAGGCCCCTGACCCGCAGCTTTCCCGTGACAGCCGGGCGCAATCGGCGTATTCTTGCACACAAGATCGGGAATACCCGACATATCAGGCACTTATTACAGAGACAGGAAACATGAGCAGTTCCAATTCCCCCCGACTGGGTCGTCGCGGCTTTGCACTTGGCATGGCCGGGCTGACGCTTACCGCCGCCTGCGGCAACGGCGTCGGCAACACCAACGCAGCGACCATCGACGCCCGTGTCGATGCGACGCTGAACGAAATGTACAGCAAGTACCCCAACACGATCGAGATCGCGAGCAAGGCGAACGGTATGCTTGTAATGCCTCTGATCACCGAAGCCGGGTTCATCTTCGGCGGCGGTTTTGGCCAGGGCGCATTGCGAGTTCAGGGCGCGACAGTCGACTATTATTCCGCTGTCAAAGGCTCAGCCGGGCTGCAGATCGGCGCGCAGCAATACGCGCATGTTCTGTTCTTCATGACCGAAGACGCGCTGAACGACTTCCGCCGCTCCAACGGTTGGACCGCAGGCGCGGACATCGGCTATGTGGTCGATGCAACAGGCAGCAGCGTCGGGGCCAGTACCACGACATTGCGCACGCCTGTGATCGCCGCGGTCTTTGGTCAGGCGGGCCTGCTGTTCGGGGCGACCGTCGAAGGCGTCAAATACACGCGTATCATTCCATAACACCGGATTGCCACTCCCCCTCCTGCGGAGCCCCGCCACGTGCCGTTCAGCAGTGGCGGGGCTTACGTTTTTTGCGTTGACGAAACGGAAATTGTTGTTCGGCTCCTCTTTCGGTTGGAACCGCCTTCCACTACTCTCGCCGCAAACGAATACCAATAAACTGTGGGGCAAGGATGGGTCTTGTATTTCGCTGGCTGGTGCGCATCACGTCGGGTCTTGTCCTGCTGGCCGTGGCGGCGGTTGCACTGGTCTATTTTCTCGCCAGCCGGTCTTTGCCCGAATACAATCAGACCCTTAAGGTCAGTGGCCTGACCAGCCCGGTTGAAATCGTGCGCGACACATCAAACGTGCCGCATATTCTGGCCGAAAATGATCCGGATGTGTTCTTCGGCCTCGGATATGTGCATGCGCAGGATCGTCTTTGGCAGATGACCGTTATGCGCCGCACCGCGCAGGGGCGTCTGTCGGAAATTTTCGGTGCCCGAACTGTCAATATCGACAAGCTGCTGCGCCGTCTCGACCTTTATGGACTGGCCCATCGTTCTGTCGAGGTTCAGGACGACTACACCAAAGCCGCGCTGAAAGCCTACACCGCTGGCGTGAACGCCCGGCTGAATGAAATCAACGACAAGGCCCTTGGGCGCGGCGCACCCGAGATGTTCCTGTTCAACGCCCCGGTCTCCCCCTGGCAACCGGGGGACAGCATCGCCGTAGTCAAACTGATGGGCCTGCAATTGTCGGGCCATTTGCAGGACGAGGTGCTGCGCGCACGTACTTCACTGATGCTGAATAACCCGGACCGACTGGCGGACATACTGCCCGACGTTCCCGGCCCGGGGATCGCCGCATTGCCCGAATATGCCAGCCTGTTCCCCGGCATGCCCCGATACGCGCGCGGAACGCCGATGCCTGACACCCCGCTTTCGCCCTTTCCAAAACGCGGCCTTGCCGGTGCGTCGAATGCCTGGAGCGCCGCGCCATCACGGTCTGCCAGTGGCGGAACCCTGCTTGCGAACGACCCACATCTTGGCTTTACCGCACCCGGCGTGTGGTATCTGGCACGGCTGGGGCTGGCCAAAGGCGGCGTGATCGGCGCGAGTATTCCCGGCATTCCCGCCATCATGACCGGGCGCAGCGACCGGTTGGGCTGGGGCCTGACCTCATCTTATCTGGACGATCAGGATGTCCATATCGAACAACTGAACCCGGAAAACCCCGAAGAATACCTGACACCGGACGGATACAAAACATTCCAGACCCGCCCGTCGATCATCGAGATCAAAGACCAGCCGCCCATCACTCTGACCCTGCGCTGGACGGAAAACGGCCCGGTGCTGCCCGGCACTCACTACGATCTGGAAGCCATCACACCCACGGGCCATGTGGCCTCGCTTGCATGGACGGCGCTTAGCCCGCGTGACACGTCGATGACCGCTTCGATGGCGCTGATGAATGCGGATACGGTGCAGCAGGCCATCACGGCCGCCGAAGATTTCATCTCGCCGTCGCAAAACCTGTCACTGGTGGACAAGGACACGATCGCCATGAAGCTGATTGGTGCCATGCCACAACGCGACCTGCGCAACCAAAGCAGGGGCCGCATTCCGACCCCTGGCTGGCTGGCCGAGAACCGCTGGCAAGGCCGCATGCCTTATGCCGACAACCCAGAGTTCGTGGCCCCAAGGGGTGGCGTTCTGGGTAACACCAACAACAAGATCATAGGCCGCCCCTTCCCTCAGCACGTGTCGTATGAATGGGGCGACACCCAGCGTGTCCATCGCTGGGAACGCCTGATGCAGTCACGCGAGGTGCACACCCGCGACAGCTTTATCGAGGCGCAGCTCGACACCGTCAGTTTCACCGCCCGGTCTCTGTTACCCCTGATTGGAGCGGACCTGTGGTTCACCGGCGAATCCGCCCCCGTCGGCACAGCGGAACGTCAGCGCCAGATCGCTCTAGCCCTACTGGCCGAGTGGAACGGCGAGATGAACGAGCATCTGCCGGAACCGCTGATCTATGCGGCATGGCTGCGCGCGCTGCAAAACCGGCTGATCGCGGATGAACTGGGCCCGCTGGCCAGCGAGTTCAAACATGTCGAACCGCTGTTCATCGAAAGGGTCTACCGCGACATCGACGGGGCCTCGGTCTGGTGTGACGTCCGTCAAAGTGCGCCGGTTGAGACCTGCACCGACATGGCAAGACTAGCGCTGGACGATGCTCTGATCTGGATTGCCGAGAATTACGGCAGCGCCCTGGAATCCCAGCGCTGGGGCGACGCGCATCAGGCCACCCATGACCACCCGGTTCTGGGTTCGGTTCCAGTGCTGCGCTATTTCGTGAACATTCGTCAATCGACCAGCGGCGGAGACAACACTCTGCTGCGCGGCCGAACCTCGGGCGAAGGGCCCGACCCGTTCCAGAACGTACATGGCGCAGGCTATCGCGGCGTCTATGACTTCGCCGACCCGGACAGTTCGGTCTTTATTACCGCCACGGGTCAGTCAGGCCATTTTCTGTCACGCTATTACGACGATCAGGCGCAGCTGTGGCGGCGCGGAGAGTATCTGCCAATGTCCCTGGACATCGATCTTGCCCGAGCTGCGGCCGTCGGTGTCACCCACCTGATCCCGCGTTAATACCCCGCGTCGGCAAGACCTTGCCCCTTTTTTGCGCGGACGTGGACGCAAACGGGTGTTTTCGCCTACGATCTGCGGGCGGACTATTTGGGACCGGGGGCACAGATGGCCAGTATTCAGGACAGGCTGAACAATCTCGCGCGCGACTATGCGATTGCATGGAGTTCGGGCGACGCAGATGTCGTAGCCAGTTTTTTTGCATCAGACGGCCAGATTTCAATCAACCGGGGAGAACCGATCGTAGGTCGCGCGGCGATTGCTGAAATGGCGCTTGGCCTTTTCGCAGAATTTCCCGATCTGGAAGTCAGGTGCGATATGCTGCGTTGGGCCGGAAATCACGCGATTTTTGTCTGGACGCTGGAAGGGCACCATGCGCAAACCGGAAACCATGTCGTCACCCGCGGCTGGGAAGAATGGGAACTGACGGCCGATCATGAAGTCCAGTCTTCACTGAATTGGTTCGACGCCGATGACTATCAGCGTCAAATCGACGGGCGATAGGCACAAGTCCAGACCGGGTTATTCCGAGATAATCGAATATTTGCGTGGAATGCCTTCTGTAACCATGAACCAGCGCGAGGCTTTCATGCGTTCCTGATGTGCGTCGAACGCAGCCCGGTTCTCAAAAACCTCATGAACGTTGAACTGACCGGGGATGTCCGGATCCTCAACGACCTCGAAGGTGACACAACCGGGTTCGGCGCGCGTCAGCGCTATATGTTCTGAAAGCGCGGCACGGACCTGTTCAAGCCGGTCGGCAGGCACAGCGATGTGCCCACTCAAATAGACCTTCTTGCTGTCTTCCTTCGTCAAAACCAGACCCCGGATCAAAGAGCAGCAAATTGCGCCGCTTGTTTCGCGGTCCAAAGTACCGTGATCTCGAACCCGTTCTCGGTCTGTTGCTCTGACCGGACCACATCCTGCCGAAACAGCCACGCGCGCTTGCCGCCATCGGCAAACCCCAGCGTCAAAGTTTCCTTGTGCCGCACGCCCTGCAATTTGGTTGCAATCTCGGCCAGTAGCGCCTCGACGCCTTCGCCGGTCACCGCCGAGATGGCAAAGATCGAAGCATCACGTTCCGCACGCGCCAAAGCGGCCTCACGTTCGTCGTCAGTCATCAGGTCGATCTTGTTCCAGACCTCCAGCCGGGGCCGTTCATCATCGACCCCCAGCGAGGTCAGAATGGCCTCGACATCCTGTGCCTGTGCATCAGTGTCCTCGTGGCTGATATCGCGGACATGCACGACCAGATCGGCACCCAGCACCTCCTCCAGCGTGGCGCGAAATGCGGCGACCAGTTCGGTGGGCAGGTTCGAGATAAAACCAACGGTATCCGACAGGATCACCTCGGGGCCGTCGGGCAACTCGACCCGCCGCATGGTCGGGTCCAGCGTAGCGAACAACATGTCCTTGGCCATGACTTCCGCACCCGTCAGGCGGTTGAACAGGGTCGATTTTCCGGCGTTGGTATACCCAACCAGCGCGACAATCGGATACGGAACCTTGGCCCGCGCGGCGCGGTGCAGCGTGCGGGTCTTGACCACCTTCTGCAACCGGCGGCGCAGGCGCACAAGCTGTTCGTCAATCGCACGCCGGTCGGCCTCGATCTGGGTTTCGCCGGGTCCACCGACAAACCCCAGGCCGCCCCGCTGGCGTTCCAGGTGGGTCCAGGCCCGAACAAGCCGCGTCCGCTGGTAGCTGAGCGCGGCCATCTCGACCTGCAACACACCTTCGCGGGTACGTGCCCGATCGCTGAAGATCTCCAGGATCAATCCGGTCCGGTCAAGGATCTTGACCTTCCACGCTTTCTCAAGATTGCGTTGCTGAACCGGCGTCACCAGACCATCGATCAGAACCAGTTCGACATCGTGCTCGTGCAGTCGCTCGCCTAGTTCTTCGATCTTGCCGCTGCCGAACAAAAGCCCCGGCTGGGCCCGTGGCAGGCGAACGATTTCCGACCCGACCACATCCAGATCGGGCAAAGCAGCGGCTAGTGCCACCGCTTCTTCCAGCGCCGGTCCCGGGACACGGCGCTGTTCATCTGATTTGATTTCAGGATGCAGCACCCAGGCCCGGGTGCGCGCCCTCTCATGTTCCATCAAGAGGCGTCTTCGCCCTCATACAGGCTGATCGGCTGCGACGGCATGATCGTCGAAATCGCGTGCTTGTAGACAAGCTGCGACTGTCCGTCGCGGCGCAACAATACGCAGAAATTGTCGAACCAGGTGATCACACCCTGCAATTTCACACCGTTGATCAGGAAAATCGTGACCGGAACCTTTGCTTTCCGTACATTATTCAGGAACGCGTCCTGAAGATTCTGTCTGTCCGAAGCCATATTTTTATAATCTCGCCATTGTTCTTGCTACGCGCTGCGGACCAACGCGCTCCCTCCGGGTGAGTATGGAGCGGAGTTCACAGATATTCCAGATTAAAAATCAGGCACTAATTCCTTTTGCTGACCCCACGTCAGTCCCGCCAAAGGGCCGGGGTGATCAAGGCAATGATCGCCAGTGTTTCAAGCCGGCCGATTACCATTGCTGCGCACATCGTCAGTTTTGCACCTGCAGTCATATCGATCAGCCGGATCGGAACGTCAGTTGCCAGTTCAATCAAGGGGCCGGTCGTACTCAGCGCGGCAACAGTCAGAACCATTGCCTGTTCGAACCCGGCCCCCATTGCGGCGAGCAACAGATTGAACACCGCCGCCGTAAGCGCGAACATCATCAAGAAGATCCAGGCGATGAAGGCGCCATTGGTCTGAATGCGCCGGTTCCCGCCGCCAACGCCGCTGACCGATGACGGATAGATCAGCCGGTCGATCTCGCGCGCGCCATTGAGGTATAGCGCAAACACACGCAACAGCTTGACCCCGCCGGCCGTGGTGGCGACCCCTCCCCCGATCAGGGCCAGCCCCATCAGGATCAGACCCGGTGTTCCCAGCCCCGAAAGCTGTTGCGCATCGTCCCAGTTGCTGCTTTCGAATCCTGCCGTTGTCAGAAAAGACAAGGCTGTAAATGTCATGCCCCATATCACCTTAAGGCCCTGAAGCACCGACATCTGGCCGTCGATTTCGTTCACACCAGCCAGCACGCGAAAGAACAGCAGGGCTGCTACGGCAACCACGATCAACAATCCGATGCGGAATTCGGGGTCCTTATCCAGCCGGGAGTAGCCCGAGGTCGCCGTATCTGCCGAAAACGTCAGCCTTGACAATGCAAAGAACAGGAACAGGAACAGGATCGCCTCACCGGTCAAACCTGCCTGAGCCCCTTCCATCCCGCCCACCGGGGAAATGCCGGAGGTCGCCATGACCGACATCGCGTGGCTTACGGCGGTCAGGCCAACCTCACCGGCAATCAGCAGCAATATCCAGACCACCGCAGTCAGCCCTGCATAGACGGGTGTCAGGGTTCGCGCCACACGCAGCAGGCGTCCCCTTGGATCAACCTTTTCGCTTTGCGCAACACCGGAAACCGGTCGTCCCGGCTGACCCTGCGCGGTAATCTCAAACCCGCCCAAGGACAACGGCGCCAGAATCGCCGCTGCGGAAATCCACATCAGCAAACCACCCATCCAGCCCACAAACGCCCGCCACAGATGCAGCGGCGCAGTCAGGCGGTCGGGGTTCGGAAACAGGTCGGCGCCGGTTGTGGTCACCGCGCTGACCATATCAAAATACGCGTTCAGGAAGGTGGTGTTGCCAAGCGCATCGTGAAACGGGATCGCCAAAAACACGGGCAGAACGGTAAAACAGCCCAGCAGAACGGCCAACTGCCCCAATGTGCCGCGCCGAGGTATCCTGTTGGACGAGGCCAGCGCGATGCTCGCCACAAGAAACAGTCCAAGCAGGCCCGAGTAGAAGAACGATCGCGACGTGTCGTGGTCATCCAATACCAGCGCGTAGACTGCGGGCACCCACATCGAGAACGCGGTTATTCCCCAAATCAACAGAAACAGCGGCAAACGCCGCAAAAGCCCGATCCGTTGTGTCCGCGCGTGTGCCATCAGAAGAAATCGATCGAAACCTGCATCAAGCGCTCGACCTCGGGCACGTCCTTGGCCATGGCAAAGATGGCCACCACATCCTTTTCATCAATCCGCAGGCTGCCGGTCGGGCGCAGCAACTCGTCGCCCTTGCGCACCGCGCCAACCAGAACGCCTTCGGGGAAATCGATGTCGCGCAGTCTCTGCCCCGCCATGGGAGAGGTCGACAGAACTTCGGCCTCGATCACTTCGGCCTCGGCATCGCCGATGGAATAGACCTGCCGCACGCGACCGTGACGGACATGGCGCAAGATCGAACTGACGGTGGTTGCGCGCGGGTTGATATAGGCGTCGATCCCCAAAGGCCCCATCAGCGCCACCATGCTGGGGTCATTGATCAGCGCAATCGCCAGCGCGCATCCCTCGGCCTTGGCGCGTACTGCGGCCAACAGGTTGGCACGGTCGTCATCCGTGACGGCCAGCATCGCGTCGGCCCGTTCAATGCCTGCCTCGCGCAGCAATGCCGCATCCAGCCCGTCGCCGTTCAGAACAATCGTCCGCTCCAGCGCTTCTGCGGCCAGTTCGGCGCATCGGCGGTCGCGTTCGATGATCTTGGCGCGCACGCGGCTTTCGCGTTCCTCCAGTGTACGGGCCACTTCAAGGCCGACATTGCCGCCACCCACAATGACGACTCGGTCCTGTTTCTTTTGTGCTTTGCCAAAGACCTCCATCGTGCGTTCAACGTCATTGACGTTGGTAAAGACATAGCATTCGTCACCGACAAACAGCTGATCCTCGGATTCCGGTGCAAAAAGCGTGCCATCCCGGCGCACCCCGACGACGATCGAGCTGAGCGTCGAAAACAAGTCGGTCAGCTGCCTGAGCGGCGTGTTGATGATCGGACAGTCTTCATCCACCCGGATGCCCAGCAGCTGCGCCTTGCCATCCATGAAAATCTCGGTGTCAAAAGCCGCCGGGGCCGACAGGCGGCGCATGGCGGCAGCGGCGACCTCGCGTTCCGGGCTGATCACCACGTCGATGGGCAGATGGTCCCGGCGAAACAGGTCCGCATGAATCGCTGTCAGATAGGATTTGGACCGAAGACGAGCGATCTTTCGCGGAATCGAAAACACCGAATGCGCCATCTGGCAGGTGACCATGTTCACCTCATCCGAGTGGGTCGCGGCGATGATCATGTCTGCATCGCGGGCTCCGGCCCGTTCCAGCACATCCGGATAGCTGGCGAAGCCTGCGATACCCTGCACGTCCAGCGTTTCGGTCGCGCGGCGCACCAGATCAGGATTGTTGTCCACCACTGTCACGTCGTTCAGTTCGCCCGAAAGGTGCCGTGCAATTTGCCAGCCGACCTGACCCGCACCGCAAATGATGACCTTCATGTTCCTGGCCCTTCTGCCTGAAATCTTTGAATGACAGATGCCCCCAAAACGGTCAATTGAATTGTCATGGAACAGGGAGTGAGGCAAGATATGCGCATGAAAACAATGCTACGCGCCTTTATTCCTTTGTTCTTGCTCTCTTCCTGCGGGCCTCTGTCACTCTATTACCGCGAAGGTGCCAGCGTGGCGCGATTGCAGCAGGAGACCACGCAATGCCAGGTAAAGGCCCTGAATGAGGTGCCTGTCGCCAACCAGGTCCGGCAAAGCCCACCCGTCTATTGGCCAGGGCGCACCTATTGCGACGGCCGCGGCCACTGCTACCGTTCACCCGGATGGTGGGAACCCGGACGCGTCTACACAGTTGATGTGAATCAGGACCTGCGCAACACTGTCGAGGCGCAATGCATGGCCAAGAAAGGTTTTCGCCCGGTCAGCCTGCCGCCTTGCAAACAAGCGGTGAAATCCCGGGTATCGCTGACCCGTACAACAACCCTGCCGCCGCTAAGCACCGAGTCCTGTTTCGTGAAGTTCGACGACGGGTCGTTTCAGATCATAACGCCGGGCCACACCGGCTGAACCGGCGGGTTATTCCGCCGGCTCCGGTTCATCCAGTTGCGCGACACGCGCGCCGGATTTGTTCGATGTGACCACGCCAAGCGACTTGAGTTTGCGGTGCAGCGCACTGCGCTCCATACCTACGAAACTGGCAGTGCGGCTGATATTGCCACCGAACCGGTTGATCTGTGTCAGAAGATATTCGCGCTCGAACGCCTCGCGCGCTTCGCGTAACGGCAAAGTCGCCAGCGCGCCGGACAGAACCACGCGACCAGAATCTTCGGCCTTTTCCTCGTCGTTGGGCAGTTCCCGCGCCTCGATCGGGCCGGTTCCATCCCCCAGGATCAGCACACGTTCGATCAGGTTTTTGAGCTGACGCACATTGCCCGGCCATGTCATGGTCTGCAGCAGTGCAATTGCCTCATCCGACAATTCGCGAACGGGCAAGCCCTGCGCTTCGTTGCACATTTCGATAAAGTGCTGCGCCAATACCGGAATGTCCTCGCGCCGGTCTTCTAGAGACGGCACCGCAATCGGAACAACGTTCAGGCGGTGATACAACTCTTCCCTGAACCGTTCAGCGGTGATTTCTTCCTCCAGGTCCCGATTGGTCGAAGATATGACGCGTAGATCAACCCGGACCTTGTCGGTTCCGCCAACCCGCTGAAACTGCTGATCCACAAGAACCCGCAGAATCTTCGATTGCGTGCCCAGCGGCATATCGGCGACCTCATCAAAGAAGATCACGCCGCCATGGGCTTCCTCAAGCAGGCCTGATTCAACACCGCGTTCAGATGTCTCGCGGCCAAACAGCACCTCTTCCATCCGCTCGGGCTCGACCCCGGCGCAATTCACGGTCACGAAAGGCGCATTGGCACGGTTGGAATGTGCGTGGATATAGCGTGCCGCGATTTCCTTGCCCGACCCGGCAGGGCCGCTCAGCATCACGCGGCCGTTGGACTTCGTCACCTTGTCCAACTGGCCCTGCATCGCACGGAACGATGCCGATTTGCCGATCATGTCCGAGCAGCTGACTTCCTTCCGCTTGAGCGACGCGTTTTCGCGACGCAGACGCGAGGTTTCCATCGCGCGCCGGATCACCACCATCAACTGGTCAATGTTGAATGGCTTTTCGATAAAGTCATAAGCGCCCTGCTTGATGGCTGCCACGGCAATCTCGATATTCCCGTGACCGGAAATAATCACAACGGGCACGTCCGGGTTGTCGCGCTTTACCGCTTTCAGGATGTCGATCCCGTCCATTCGGCTGTCCTTGAGCCAGATGTCGAGGATCAAAAGACCCGGAGGTTCAGCGTTGATCGACGCCATGCAATCGTCCGAATTGCCGGCAAGTCGGGTTGAATAGCCTTCGTCCTCCAGAATGTCTGACACCAGCTCGCGAATATCGCGTTCGTCATCTACGATCAGAATGTCGCTCATCTTTGGCCTGCTTTCAGTTTGTTGGTTTTAATAGCCTGCTTCTGTGGCGCGACTGACGGGGAAACACTGCCCCCGGGTAACCGGATCACGGCCATTGCGCCAAAATGGTCCTGTCCGTCAAATACGGGCGCGTCTTCCAAAGTCAGCGCTCCGCCATGTTCTTCGATGATCTTCTTCACGATGGGCAGGCCAAGGCCGGTGCCCTCGTCGCGGGTGGTCACATAGGGTTCAAACAGACGCGCCCGGTCTTCCGGCAGCCCGATTCCGTTGTCCGCGATGGTGATCTGTGTCCCGGCATCATCTGTCGATACCCTAACCTTGATCTGCGGCTTGAGGTTTTCAGGTGCACCTTTTTCCTTCAAGGTTCCAATGGCTTCGCCGGCGTTCTTGATAAGGTTGGTCAGGGCCTGCTTCAACATCGTCGCATCCACATCCGCCGGAATCGCGCGGTTGGGCAGATCTGCATCGATCTGCACATCCGGCTGCCCGGCCTGCTGGAGCAGAACAGCCTCGCGCACCAGATCAACGATGTTTTCCTCGCGCCGTTCCGGTTCAGGCATGCGAGCGAACTTCGAGAATTCGTCAACAATGCGCCGCAGGTCGTTCGTCTGCCGGACAATGACATCCGTCATCGATTCCAGGCTGCTGCTGTCCTCCTCGTCCAGCTTGCGCGAGAACTTTCGCTTGATTCTCTCGGCGCTCAACTGAATCGGGGTCAGAGGGTTTTTGATCTCATGCGCGATCCGGCGCGCCACGTCGCCCCAGGCTGCCATCCGCTGCGCGCTGACCAGGTCGGTCACGTCGTCAAAGGCAACCACGTAACCTTCCAGCCCGCCATCCTCACCGCGCCGAGTTGCCATGCGGACCAGAAGATTCTCCAACTGGCCCTTGCGGGTGACTTTTATCTCTTCCTGAACAGCCTCTTGCCCGCTTTCCTTAAGGTTCTCGAACAAAGGCAGGAACTCGGGTACCGCGATACCGATCGCCAAAAGTTCTTCGCCCCGCGACCAGTCCAGCAGACGCTGGGCGGATCGGTTCACAAATGTAACGCACCCGTCAGGATCAACTCCGACAACCCCCGAGGTGACCGAACTGAGCACTGAATCGAACAGTCGACGACGGCGTTCAATATGACGGGTGTTTTCCAGCAACGTGTCCCGCTGACCCTTCAACTGGCGGGTCATCTGGTTGAAATACCGACCCAGCATCGCGATCTCGTCATCGCTGGCCTCTTCAATAACCTGAACGCTCAGGTCACCCGCGCCAACACGCTGCGCTGCTGTGGTCAGGCGGCCCACCGGGCGAGACAAGCGTTCAGCAAACCACATGCCCAGCGACATCGCCGCCAGGATCAGGATCACCGCGAAACCCAGATACAACAGGCCAAACTCGAACAGCACCCTGCCCCTTTCGCTTTCAAGCTGCTGATAGAACTGCGCTGTTTCCTTGGTGTCATCCAGAAGCGTCAGCAATTGCCCGTCCACGTCACGGCTGACATAGAGGTAACGGTCCAGATACGCCCGCAGAGGGACCAGCGCCCTGAATTCGCTGTTTTGCCAGTCCGCGATGATCAGCAAGCCCCGGTGGGTCGCGTTCGCCAGTTGCTCAGCCGTGGGTTCTTCGTAGTTGAACAGGTACGACCTGTCGCCCCGGGCCCGGATTTCGCCGCTACCGTCAATGACATAAGCTTCACGCAGGCCACGCTGGATCTGCGACTGGCCCTGGGCCAGAACTTCGCGCAACTCAGCGTCAGAAATGTAGTAATCCAGAGACCGGGCATTATCCAAAAACCGGGCCAAGACAGTCGCGTCCTGAGTCAGGCCCTGACGGTGTTCCTGTTCATACGCTTCGGCCGCACTGAGCGACGACCCGACAACTTCGCGCACACGATCCGAAAACCAACCCTCCAGACCGATATTCACGGTCAGTCCGGCAAAAATCGCCACGGTCACAGTCGGCACCAGCGCCAGCAGCGTGAACGCGCCGATCAGGCGCAAATGCAAACGGGAACCTGCTGACTTGGCGCGTCGCGCCGCGATCAGACTGCCGACCTGACTTAGTACAAGTGCGGCCACGACCAGCACATAGACAAGGTCGGCCAATAGGATCAGGCGCAATGTCGGCGCGGCCGAACCCAGATCGAACGGACCAATGACAAGATAGGTGGCAAGCGCCAGTGCTGGCCCCAGAAGAACCAGCCCCAAGGTGCCGAAATTGCGCAGTTTTCGGGATTTTCGCCATCGATTAATCGATGGTATTGGCCCGCTCTGTGCCCGGGTTGCCACCGTCTGCCCTCATCCTGATGTGCCGCTTGCGCGGCTTACCGCCATATGTCGTGGTCCTTGTCAGGTAGAAACCCGAATGCCACGGTTTGTGTGGCGATATTACATCAGTTTGCGACGGCGTGTCACCTCAATATCGAGGTCGATGATCTTTTTTCGCAGCGTATTTCGGTTAATCCCTAGTAAATCCGAACATTTTGCCTGATTTCCGCCGGTTGCGTCCAATGCGATTTCGATCAGCGGTGCCTCAACTTCGCGCAGGATACGCTGATACAGGCCCGGAGGCGGCAACATGTTGCCGTGAAGGTCGAAATACCGCCGCAGATGCCGCGCGACCGAGGCCGACAGTTTCTCACGCTCTCCGCCCCCCAGAACCGGTTCCGCCTCGGGCTGGCTGCCCAGAACCATTTCGACTTCGGTTTTGGATATCTCGTCCGCCTGACTGGTCAATCCAAGGCGGCGCACCGCGTTTTCCAGTTGCCGCACATTCCCGGGCCACGAATAACGGCGCACCAGTTCAACCGCTTCGCCGCTGAGCCAGCGTTTCGTGCCGGTCTCACGCTCTTCCCGTGCCAGAAAGTGATCGGCCAGCAAAGTAATGTCGTCCATTCTTTCACGCAGGGCCGGAACGTGGATCGTCGCGCCACACAGACGATAATACAAATCCTGGCGCACGCGTCCGCTTTCCATTGCTTCGGTCAGGTCCGACTGGCTGGTTGCCATGAAGCGCGGCAGATGATCGCCCGGGCTGTCCATCATCCGCACGATCCGGGCCTGAATGTCGTCTTCGATATCTGCGATTTCGTCGATCAGCAGGGTGCCACCCCGAACCCGCGCCATGACGCGGGCAGGTCCTTCCAGATCCCGCAACTCAGACGCGGTGACGGAAACAAAAGGCAATGTCCGACGATCCGAGAAGTCATGTATTGCTTTCGCAATCAGAGACTTGCCGGTTCCACTTTCACCGGAAATCATAACCGGCAGATCGGTGTTCATGACCCGCGCCACCAGCCGGTACAGCGCCTGCATAACCGGCGTACGCCCCACCAGAGGCAATTCCTCCGGGCGATCCCGAACCAATTCCGAGGCACCAGACTGCGGGCGTTGCTTCTGATCCAGCGCCCGGGCCGTTCTTTTCATCAGATCCGGCAGATCAAAAGGCTTCGGTAGATAGTCATAAGCGTCGGCCTCAGCCGCCTGAATTGCCGTCATGATCGTGTTCTGGGCCGAGATCACGATAACCGGCAAACCCGGCCTGTCCTGCGCGATCTTCGGCAGCATCTCAAGCCCGTTCCCGTCCGGCATGACTACGTCCGAGATGACCACATCGCCTTTGCCCTCTCCGACCCAGCGCATCAGCGTGGTCAAAGAAGAAGTTGCGTGCACCTTGCATCCCGCCCGGGTCAGTGCCTGCGTCAGAACCGTGCGGATCGTGCGGTCGTCATCTGCGACCAGAACTGTGCCATCCATCTGCTGTTCTCCTTGCTATGCCATTTGCCGCCGGTTTCAATTTCATTGCGCGTCCCGTGGCGCCCGCCTGAGTGACAGGCGAAAAACCGTCCGGCCCGGAACCGACTCGGCCGAAACCCAGCCGTCGTGGTCGGAGACGATCTTGCTGACCAGCGCCAGACCAAGACCCGTGCCGTTTTCCCTGCCAGAGACAAAGGGATCGAAAATGTCGCTCAGGATGTCTTCGGGCAAGCCGGGGCCGTCATCGATGATTTCGATCTGCAGCGGCAGGGAATGGCCGGACCCATCGTTGCGCCGCAGACGAAATGAGTGTTCGAAATAGGTACGCAGGCGAATGGTCCCGCCTTCCGGCCCGGCTGCCTCGGATGCGTTTTTCAGAAGGTTCAGAATGACCTGCAGGATCTGGTCCTGATCGCCATAAGCCAGCGGCAGCGACGGATCATAATCCTCGACGATCTTCATATGCGCGCCGAACCCCAACAGCGCCGAACGCCGCGCACGGTCCAGCACGTCATGCAGGTTGACCGGCTGGAAGTCCGGCTGCGACAGGTTTCCGAACTGCTCCACCTGCTCCAACAGCTTTACGATCCGGCGGCTTTCTTCGACAATTAAGTCTGTTAACTCAATATCTTGCTGAGAGATATTCATGCTAAGCAACTGGGCAGCTCCAGTGATTCCAGCCAGCGGGTTTTTGATCTCATGCGCCAGCATTTCGGCCATTCCAATGGCTGATTGCGCGGCGGATTTCACCGTGTTCCCGCGAGTCATCCGTCCGGCCAGTTCGCGCGGAGAAAGGATCATGATCATTGATCCCGAATGACCCATCAACGGCGCGATCTGCAGCGCACATTGCAGAGGCGCACGACTGCCCGATCCAACATCCACATCATTGACGAACAAAGGCGAACCATTCTGCCGTGCTCTCAGAAACGCCTCCTCCAGGGGGGCGTCGACGGCTATCTGATCCCACACCGGATGCCCGACAACCGAACGGCGCGAGGCGTTCAGGAACCCCTCACCCGCCGAATTGACATCAGCGATCCGATCGTCACCGTCGATGATGAATGCGGGAACCGGCAATGAGGCCCAAATGCTCTGGTCCGAGGTCATGCCGCCGCTTCCCCCTGATGCGGGATTGCATCCGCGATCAAACGCAGAACTTCGGATGTATCACGCGATGTCAGTATCGCGCGGCGCAAGCCGACGGGTGTTCCTGCTTCGTCCATGTACCACCCAAGATGCTTGCGCGCGACGCGCAGACCAAGGTCGGGTCCATAGAAATACAGCATGGCCTGATAGTGCTCCTGCACCATCGCGCTCAGATCATGCCCTGTCGGAACGTCCGGCGCGTCGGCACCGAACAGGTCGTGACATAACTGCGCCAGCAACCAGGGCTTTCCTTGCGCCCCACGTCCGACCATCACGCCGTCGGCGCCCGAGTGATCCAAGGCGGTCCGTGCGGTTTGCGTGTCGACGATGTCGCCGTTTGCTATGACCGGAATGGTCACTGCCTCTTTCACCGCACGGATGGCCTGCCAGTTTGCGTGTCCCTTGTAGAACTGACACCGTGTTCGACCGTGGATCGTGACCATCCGAATACCGGCATCCTGCGCCCTGCGCGCCACATCCGGCGCGTTGAGCAGGCTGTCGTCCCAACCCAGCCGGGTCTTCAGCGTCACTGGGACATCCACCGCCTCCACCACCGCCTCGATCAGTGTCAGGGCATGGTCGGGCGTTTTCAGCAGGGCCGAACCCGAATACCCGTTGGTCACCTTCTTGGCTGGACAGCCCATGTTTATGTCGATCACCCGCGCGCCGCGATCAGCGACCTGCCGCGCGGCTTCCGCCATCCAGCGTGCTTCACGCCCGGCAAGCTGAACGGCGGTATTTTCGACATCCGCCGAAAGCTCGGCCCGTTCGCGCACGCCCGGTTTTGCCTGCACCATTTCCTGGCTGGCGACCATTTCGCTGACAACCATGCCCGCGCCAAAGCGCATCACCAGATCGCGATACGGGCGATCAGTGATTCCGGCCATCGGCGCCAGCAAAACCGGCGGGTACAAAGGCTTGTCAGCAAGATGCAGGGTCAAAGTGCTTATTCCTTGGGCAGTTGCGCATTTAATATCGAATTCTGCGCATATGACCAAGAAATCCGCATGTCACAAGCCTGCAAAATCATCACATGCCTAATTTTTAGGCAGATTGACGCGGGCGATTGCCTCTGCATTCACCGCATCCTAAACAATGACCCAACGCAGGAGAGCAGACCTCATGACCACCGCCGCCATTATTGTCGCCGCCGGACGCGGAATGCGCGCGGGTGGCGGAACGCCTAAACAATGGCGCACTCTGTCCGGACGTCGCGTGGCCGACTGGACAATCGACAGGTTCCGGGGACTGGTTGATCATATCGTTCTGGTCCTTTCCCCCGACGACCACGTCGCACGGGCCGAATTTGACGGTACCGATCTGATTTTGGCGACAGGAGGAGCAGACCGCGCCGGGTCTGTCCGCAATGGCCTGCAGGCGCTGGCGGACAAGACCGTGGCGCGCGTCCTCATCCACGATGTCGCCCGGCCTTGTGTCAGCCGCGCCACCATCCTCGACGTACTGGCGGCACTGAACGACAACAGCGCCGCGGCACCGGGGGTGGCGGTGACCGACGCGCTCTGGACGGGGGACGGTTCCGCTGTCACGGGCACACAAGATCGCACTGGATTGTATGCGGCCCAGACCCCTCAGGGGTTTCACTATGACGCCATCGTTGCAGCCCATGCCGCACACCCCGGCGGTGCCATGGACGACGTTGAAGTCGCCCGCGCGGCAGGGATAGGCGTGGCTATCGTGCCCGGCGACGCAGACAACATCAAAATCACCCGACCCGAGGATTTTGCCCGGGCGGAACGTATCATGGGAACGAACATGGAAGTAAGGCTGGGCAACGGGTACGACGTTCACCGATTTGGCGATGGAGATCATGTGATCCTGTGCGGTGTAAAAGTGCCGCATGATCGCGGGCTTCAGGGACATTCAGATGCCGATGTCGGGATGCACGCCGTAACCGACGCAATCTATGGCGCGCTGGCGCAGGGAGATATCGGTCAGCATTTCCCACCATCGGATCCGCAATGGAAAGGGGCCGCCAGCGCGATATTTCTGCGGCACGCGGTCGAACTGGCCGAACAGATGGGCTACCGCATCTCGAATGTCGATTGCACACTTGTTTGCGAATATCCCAAGATCGGTCCTCACGCGCCCGCAATGCGCGAAGAAATGTCGAAAATCATGGGATTGCGGGCCGACCAGGTCTCGGTCAAGGCGACCACGTCCGAACGTCTGGGCTTTACCGGCCGCAGTGAGGGCATCGCGTCACTGGCCACGGCCTGTCTGGTGAAGTCATGAACGCGGCGCGTCTGATTGGAACCGTTGGGGGCGTAGGCTACCTGCGCCCCGCCCCCGGCACCTGGGGGTCACTGGCCGCGCTGCCGATGGTCTGGGTATTGCACACGCTGGGTGGCTTCCCCTTGCTGGCCCTGGCTACTCTGATCGTCTTTGTTGCAGGGATCTGGGCCACAAAGGTCATGACCGCAGGTCAGGATGACCACGACCCGTCGGAAATCGTGATTGACGAGGTTGCAGGGCAGTTCATCGCCCTCTGGGCCATTTCCTACCCGGCCTGGGCGCACGGGCTGGAAATCACCGCGCTCTGGCCCGGTTGGGTGGCGGGTTTCGTGCTGTTTCGCCTGTTCGACATCACCAAGCCCGGCCCAGTCGGCTGGGCCGACCGGCGTGGCGACCCGATGGGCGTGATGCTGGATGACGTGATCGCCGGTGTGTTTTCAGCAATCTGCGTCGCGCTGCTGGCCGGCTTTTCGCATGGGGTACTGGGCCTGTGAGCGTCACCGACATCCTGAACCGGGCCAAGGCACAGGGGGTGATGATCGCCACAGCCGAAAGCTGCACTGGCGGCCTTGTTGCCGCCGCGCTGACAGATTTTCCCGGCAGCTCTGCCGTGGTGGAACGCGGCTTTGTCACCTACACCAATACCGCCAAACAGCAGATGCTGGGCGTGCAGGCTGACACGCTGGAAACCCACGGAGCAGTATCAGAGCAGGTCGCCCGGGAAATGGCCGAGGGCGCGCTGAAGCATTCGGGCGCTCAGCTGACTGTCTCTGTCACCGGAATTGCCGGTCCGGGTGGGTCTGAATTCAAGCCGGAAGGGCGTGTGTGCTTCGGTCTGGCGGCCGAAGATCAGGACACCATGACCGAAACCGTCGAGTTTGGTGCCCTGGGCCGGGACAAGGTGCGCATCGCCGCGCGGGACCACGCCCTTGATCTGTTGTATCGGCACCTCCTGAAAGGCGCCAAAGCTCAGGGCCTGTGACCTAAGACCACTCAACGCACAATCACGTGATGCCAAGTAACATCATCCAGGGTGAAGGCGGCCGGCGTTCCCCCTTTTCCTTCCGCCACACTGCTCACAAAGTGCTGAGCTGTAACGTGTTTCCTCAGGTCGGCACACCTGACTGCGGGCATACTGTTTCAGCTACCGCACTTGCATGACTGACTCTAAGCGGGCGGCAATTTGCCGGTTGCACAGCGAAGTCCCTTTCGCGTAAATGCCCTGATCCGGGCAGGCCTAGCCCACCTAGGCCCGTCCAGCAGCCCGCAAGGGCAAAAGCGGACCTTATTCAGGGTCCGCTTTTCTTTTGGGCCAACCCCTCTCGACAGCGCCCCTTTGGACGGGCTATCAGCCCGCAACGTCATTTCAGCCCCGAGGTTCCGCCATGATCCCCAGTTCATTTCCCGACAGCACTGAAATCGCCCGTTTGACCGCGCGGATGCTGCTGGAGATCAGGGCCGTGCATTTCAACGCACGCGAGCCATTCACTCTAGCCAGCGGCTTGCCCAGCCCGACCTATATCGATTGCCGCAAGCTTATCTCGTACCCTCGCATCCGTTCGACCTTGATGGATTTCCTGACCGTCACCGTGATGCGCGATGCGGGCTTTGAAGCATTCGACAACATTGCCGGCGGCGAAACCGCGGGTATTCCTTTTGCCGCAATGGTGGCCGAGCGTATGGCTCTGCCGATGACCTATGTGCGCAAGAAACCCAAAGGCTATGGCCGCAACGCCCGGATCGAAGGCGCCATGAGCGAAGGCGAACGCGTTCTGTTGGTCGAAGACCTGACCACCGATGGCGGCTCGAAACTGTCCTTCGTCGACGCGATCCGCGAAACCGGCGCGACCTGCGGCCATACTGCCGTTATCTTCTACTACGGCATCTTCCCCGAAACCGAAAAAACCCTGGGTGATCATGGGGTGCAACTGCACAGCCTGTGTACCTGGTGGGATGTTCTGGCCGAGGCCAAGGCGCAAAAAGCGTTTGATCAGGAAACACTTGATGGGGTCGAAGCATTCCTGAACGACCCGCGCGGCTGGCAGGAAGCGAATAAGGGCTGACGTGACGCAAACCGTTTCCCAATCGGAAACATTGCCGAATACGCCCGACACTCCATCCACAACATGTTGACGGACCCCCGCCCAATCCTGCAATATGATGGGGCGGGAAGATATGCACAGGCTATCCCCAGAAAACATACAATTTGCGCCGACTCAGGGCGCTACGTTATGGCCTCTGTCCAAGGGGCAAGAGAACAGCAATGAACGAGATCAGCAGTATCGAGCAGGCAGCGGCGCAAATTCAGAACGCCGAAACAATGCCGCACTCCATCGAGGCCGAGCAGCAGCTTCTGGGTGCGATCCTGACCAATAACGACCTTTATGACCGGGTAGCTTCGATCATCGGGGCCGAGCATTTCTATGATCCGGTCCACGCCCGCATCTACGAAGTCGCGGCCGCGCGCATCGCCAAGAATGCGCTGGCCTCGCCTGTGACGCTGAAATCTTTCATGGCCGAGGATGAAGGCCTGAAGGAACTTGGCGGGCCGGCCTATCTGGTCAAACTGGCCGGCGCCTCGATCAGCGCCTTCGCGGTGCATGACTACGCGCAAATGATCTATGACCTCGCCATCCGGCGCGAGCTAATCCGTCTGGGCCGGGACATCTCGGACAAGGCGGCGCGGGTTGACGTTTCCAGCGAACCAAAAGAACAGATCGTCGAGGCCGAGCAGCAGCTTTACCAGTTGTCCGAGCAGGGCCAGACCGAACAGGGTTTTCAATCCTTCCTCAAGGCGGTCACAGAAGCCGTCAATGTCACCAACGAGGCGTACCAGCGCGGTGGCGGCATGGCGGGGATTTCCACCGGTCTGGCCGATTTGGACAAGCAACTGGGGGGCCTGCACCCGTCGGACCTGATCATTTTGGCGGGCCGCCCGTCGATGGGAAAAACATCGCTGGCGACCAACGTGGCCTTCAACGTGGCCAAAGCGTACAAGCGTGGCTTGAAGTCGGACGGCAGCGAGGGCGCGGTTGACGGTGGAGTGGTCGGCTTCTTCTCGTTGGAGATGAGCGCCGAGCAGCTTGCGGGTCGGGTTCTGGCCGAAGCGTCCGAGATTTCTTCGCACAAGATCCGCCAAGGTGACATGACCGAAGCCGAGTTCCGCCGCTTCGTCGATGCCGCCAAGGAGCTTGAGGCGTGCCCCCTGTTCATCGACGACACGCCCGCCCTGCCGATTTCACAGCTGGCCGCCCGTGCGCGGCGGTTGAAACGGACACATGGGCTGGACCTGCTGGTGATCGACTATCTGCAACTTTGCCGCGGCATGTCCGACAACCGCGTCAACGAGATCGCCGAGATTTCGATGGGCATGAAAGCCATCGCTAAGGAACTGAACATCCCGGTGATCGCGCTGTCTCAGCTTTCCCGTCAGGTCGAGAACCGCGACGACAAGCGCCCGCAACTGTCCGACCTGCGGGAATCGGGATCGATCGAACAGGATGCGGACGTGGTGATGTTCGTGTTCCGCGAGGAATACTACAAAGAACGCGAAAAGCCCGGCGATCACGAGTTGGAAAAGATGGAAGAGTGGAAGCAGGCCATGGAACGCCTGCACGGCAAGGCCGAAGTTATCGTCGGCAAGCAGCGTCACGGCCCCATCGGCACGGTCGAGCTGTCCTTCGAGGCCCAGTTCACCCGTTTCGGAAATCTGGTCAAACCCTGGCAACAGGGCGGACAGATCGAAGGGTATTGATCCCTTGACCCTGGCAAACTGATATGCACGGATCGGGCCATGCTGTTTTGTCTTGCTCATAAACCCCGTCGCGTGGTGCTTGAACGCCACTTCGGGCACCGCCGCAAACGCTTTGCCGGATAGATCGGGGGCATTTTCTGCCCCTGCAATCTTCCTCAACAAAGCGAAAGAACAATGACAGAATTCACTGAAATCCCCGTCATCCGTCTGGGCGCGCGCGCCGAGGATGAAATCGCAGCCGATTTTCGGGCTGCTTATGGAACAACAGGCTTCGGCTATATCGAAGATCACGGCATAGACGCCGATCTGATCAGCGATGTCTTCGAGGTCTCAAGACAGTTTCACGCGCTTCCGCTTGACGAAAAACTTGCGATCGCCGTTGACCGAACCCACCGCGGCTATATCGCCATCGATACGTCAACGGATGTAAACTCGACCCTGGCCGATGTGACCAAACCCAATCAGTCGGCAAGCTTCATGATGATGCGCGAAGACACAAAGGCCGATCCCGGTATCTACCTGTCAGGCCCGAACCGGTGGCCGGATCTGCCGGGTTTTCGGACCACGCTGGAGGCCTATGCCCGCGCCATGTCCGACCTGGGGCGCAGGTTGATGAGAATTGCCCTGAAGGCCAGTGGCGCCACCGATTTCTCTGTTCTTTCGGCCTTCGACACTCCGACCATCTGGCTGCGGTTGCTGCACTATCCACCGCAATCCGAAGCCAGCCCTGGTGATCTGTTCGGCTCGGCACCCCATACCGATTTTGGTTGCCTGACCTTGCTGGCTCAGGATCAGGTGGGTGGATTGCAGGTCAGAACCCCTGCCGGAAATTGGGTCGATGTCCCCACACGCCCCGGGGCATTTGTCGTCAATGTCGGGGACATGCTGCATCGGATGTCGAATGGCCGCCTGTTGTCCACACCGCATCGCGTCATCAACCGTTCGGGTCGTGAACGATACAGCGTGCCGTTCTTCTTTGACCCGCATGTGAGCACAATTGTCGAACCTCTGCCCGGCACCGGCGCCCCCGGGTTCAAGCCTTTGTTGTTTGCCGATTTCCTGCGATCTGAGCTTGAAGCTGCTTATGAGGCCCATAAACCCGAGGGGAATTGAAGCATTCCCTCTTGACCTGCCGCGATCCAATGTCATGAACAGTTCCATGAGTACTGCACGTTTGACGATCAATCTTCAGGCGCTCGCCAGCAATTGGCGGGCGCTCGACGCAAAAACGGATGTCGAAACCGGCGCCGTGGTCAAGGCGGATGCCTATGGCCTGGGTGCTGGGCCTGTCTCGGCGACGCTGGCCGAAGAAGGCGTCCGGAAGTTCTTTGTCGCCGTCGCCGAAGAAGGCGCCGTTGTCCGGCAGGCGGTCGGCCCCGGTCCGATGATTGGCGTGTTCTCCGGCCACATGGAAGGCGACGCCGATCTGCTGCGGGATCACGACCTGACACCGCTGATCAACTCGCCCCAGCAGTTTCAGCGCCATCGCGAGGCACTGCCGGATCACGGCTTTGGTATTCAGCTCGACAGCGGCATGAACCGCCTGGGATTGGAACCTTCCGACTGGGCCGCACTGCGCCCGCAGGCCGAGGCCCTGAACCCGGTCGTGGTGATGTCACATCTGGCTTGTTCGGACGAGCCCGATCACCCTATGAACCAACAACAGTTGCGCACCTTCCGCGAGATGACAGACGGGGTTGCCGCCCCAAGATCGCTGGCGGCCACCGGCGGCATCTTGCTGGGACCCGAATTCCATTTCGACTTCTGTCGCCCGGGCGTCGGACTATATGGCGGTCTGCCGTTCGCCGCCGCAAAACCCGTCGTGACAGCCGATCTGCCTGTTGTGCAGATCAGGGATCTGGCCGTGGGTGAAACCGTTGGCTATGGCAACAGCTGGACCGCGCGCCGACCGTCACGGATTGCAACCGTCGCGGCTGGCTATGCCGACGGGCTGCACCGCGCCATCGGTGGCGGCATAGACATGTTCTCTGGCAATCAGCCATGCCCCGTGGTCGGCCGCATCTCGATGGATCTCATCACCGTCGATGTCACCGACCTGCCGCATGCGCCCGAGCGTCTGCGCATTCTGAACGGACATCAAACCGTGGATGATCTGGCCGAGGCCGCGGGTACTATTGGCTATGAAATCCTGACCTCACTGGGCAACCGCTATTCCAAGGGCTACGTGGAATGAACCCCATTTCCCTTCTGGGTGGTCTTGGACGCGTCGTCCTGACCATGTTGGCGGCATTCGGCCGCGTCGGACTGTTCGCGTTGGATGCGGTCTCTCATATCTTTCGCCCGCCGTTTTACCCGCGCGAATTCGGCATCGCGCTGCTGAATATCGGCTGGCTGTCGCTGCCCGTCGTCGGCCTGACCGCGATTTTCACCGGCGGCGCGCTGGCGTTGCAGATCTACGCGGGCGGCGCGCGTTTCAATGCCGAAGCCGTCGTACCCCAGATCGTTGCGATCGGCATGGTACGCGAGCTTGGTCCGGTGCTGGTTGGCCTGATGATCGCCGCGCGCGTAACTTCGTCCATCGCCGCCGAAATCGCGACAATGAAAGTGACCGAGCAGATCGACGCGCTGGTCACGCTGTCCACGCACCCTATGAAATACCTCACCGCACCGCGTGTGTTGGCGGCGCTGATCACCGTGCCTGCTCTGGTCGCGGTTGGCGACGTAATCGGCATCATGGGCGGCTATACGGTCGCCACGCAAAACCTGGGCTTCAACCCGGCGGCCTATCTGAAAAACACCGTGGATTTCCTGGAAACCCGCGACATCGTCTCGTCGCTGGTCAAAGGTGCAGCCTTCGGCATGATCGCAGCCATCATGGGATGTTACTACGGCATGAATTCGGGCCGTGGCGCGCAGGGCGTGGGCCGCGCCACCAAGGGCTCGGTCGAGGCCGCCGCTGTCCTGATCCTCGCCGCAAATTTCGTTCTGACAGGGGTGTTCTTCTCGCTATGATCCGGATGGAGAACGTACAGAAAGCCTTTGGCGACAACCACGTGCTGCAGGGCATGAACCTTGAGATCCCCAAAGGCACCTCGATGGTCATCATCGGTGGTTCGGGCACCGGCAAGTCCGTGGCGCTGAAATGCATCCTCGGCCTGATCAAGCCCGACAGCGGCATGATCTATGTCGATGGCAAAGACGCCACTAAGGGTGACCGAGATGCGTTTCTGGCGCGCTTTGGGATGCTGTTTCAGGGGGCTGCTCTGTTCGACTCCCTGCCCGTCTGGCAAAACGTCGCCTTCCGCCTTCTGCGCGGTTCGCTGAAACGCCCGGCGGATGAGGCGCGCGAAATCGCCATCGAGAAACTGCGCCGCGTCGGCCTGAAATCCAACGTCGCCGATCGCTTTCCGGCCGAACTGTCAGGTGGGATGCAAAAACGCGTGGGCCTCGCCCGCGCCATCGCCGCCGAACCCGAGATCATCTTCTTCGACGAACCCACCACGGGATTGGACCCGATCATGTCCGGCGTCATCAACGACCTGATCCGTGAAATCGTGACCGAGATGGGCGCAACCGCGATGACCATCACCCACGACATGAGCTCCGTCCGCGCGATTGCCGACAATGTTGCCATGCTGCACGGAGGCGTGATCCAGTGGACCGGCCCGGTCGGGCAGATGGACGCCTCGGGTGATCCCTATGTGGAGCAGTTCATAAGTGGCAGTGCCGAGGGGCCGATCGAGGCGGTGCGGTGATGGACGACGCAATAGTTGTCCTGCAACAATTGCTATTTTATTACCTTTTGTCGGTAACGATCGCTTGGTTTATTATTCACTTCATCGGAGGAAAATCAGGAGTACCCCGTTCACTCAAAACTGAAGTAATCTTCTTTCCAGTGATCTTTTCGATAGTCAAAGGCCTGCTACCCGGCATGCTAGTCGGCGTTCTTTTGTCGCAAGTTTTTGGTTTTAAATGTCAAATATCACTAGCTCCAATTATGGGAGGCTCAGTGGTTTCTGCAGTTATCCTGCATCGGAAATTGCGATCAACAGTATCACACAAACTACAGTCTGACCTCCTCGTCGGAGCCATCTTATTGATTTACACTCTGGGTTTAACGCTTTCCGTCAAAGGCATGAGTGCCTAAGTCTGCACACATGACCCTTCGCCTCGCCACCCTCTCCCTCCTGATCCTCTACCCCATCGCATGGTTCGCCCCGCTGATGCGCGCGGGTCTGCTCCCGATCTTCGGCCTCAGCGAAATCAGCGTCGTCACCGGCCTCCAATCCCTCTGGAAATCCGACATCTTCCTCGCGCTGATCGTCACCGTCTTCGCCCTCTTCGCGCCCTACGTCAAAACCATCGGCACCGCGCTGATCCAGTGGAATCTGCTGGACGCCCGCGTCCAACCCGCGCTGAACATCCTCGGCAAACTGGCCATGGCCGACATTTTCCTCATCGCGCTTTACATCACGCTGGCCAAGGGCATCTCCTACGCGACCATCGAAACGGCGTGGGGTCTTTATCTGTTCACGGGCTGTATTCTGGCGTCAATCGCCGTGGGCCACGTTACGGAAATGACATGCAGTTCACGAAATCCTCAGGTCTAATTGATTGAAATCATTATACTGAGTATCATCTTCCTAATTCGAGCAGTTTAGTTTTTGTACCTTGCCGGTCCATTGCGGATCACGTTGTGTGTTTGACGAACCCCGCCGCCCGGACCCGGCCAGTGCCGGTTTGCGAGAAGGAGTTGGGACGTCATGGACGCCATCCATACTATCACATTGCAATGTCAGAATGCCTTTCTACGATTGACTTTTTTCCTGATCTGCGCATCGGCCCTCGCAGCGGTTTTCGCCACCACTCTATCGGCCGCCGGCTTCTGGCCCTGGTTGTCGGTGCAGGCCGGAATTGCGGGGTCCGGCACGATAGATGCGGGCATGTTTGTCCAGATCGGCCTGACTGCACTGATTCTCATGCTGGCCTTCTACCTGCCCTCAAACGCCAGAATGATGGCGCTGGAAAAGACGCATCGAGAGTTTTCCCTGAACATGCAGGATGTGGTCGATGCCTATCAGGTGGCCCATGCCGCCGATCGCAGCGGAGCCTTCGCGCTTGCCTCCGAGTTCGACGCAGTAAAGGAACGCCTGGCCTTTCTGCGCGATCACCCGGACCTTCAGTCGCTCGAACCCGAGGTTCTGGAACTGGCCGCACAGATGAGCCAGGTCAGCCACGAACTGGCACAGACCTATGGCGCGGACAAAGTGGCCCGCGCCCGCACTTTCCTGAAACAACGTCAAGAAGAGATCGAGCTGTTCCGTCAACGAATCGAAGATGCCCAGACCGTCCAGCACGAGCTGCGCCAGTGGACCCGCGATATCGAGATCGAGGAATCCATCGCCAAATCCCAGCTTGCGCGCCTTCGCGATGAACTGTTCGAGCTTCTGCCTGAACTTTCGACCCAATTGCAAACACCGCCCGACGCAAGTGACCCCAGCGCCGCAAGCGTCATTGCCATGTCACCGCCCCGGGCCGCCGAATAAGCCACCCACCCCGGCGCGCCAGCGCCCGCCATGGCCGACGGCCCGCAGGGCCCGAGGTCGTGGCCGCCACCGGCGGTGAAGAAAGCCCCGCAAGGGCTTGAAGAACCGCCCCGGCTCGGGCACGAATTGCGCCATGGCTAAAACGACTTCTTTCTCCTGCAACGCCTGCGGCGCGTCGCATTCCCGCTGGTCCGGACGATGTGACGCCTGCGGTGAATGGAACACCATCACTCAGGAAACGCCACTTTCCGCCGGCCCGGCGAAGAAATCGCTGGGTGGCAAGCGTGGACAGGCCGTAGCGCTTTCCGACCTGTCGACCGAGGAAACACCCCCGCCGCGCACCCTGTGCGGCGTCGAGGAACTGGACCGGGTGTTGGGCGGTGGTCTTGTGCCTGCCTCGGCCCTGTTGGTCGGCGGCGACCCCGGCATCGGCAAATCCACCCTGCTGTTACAGGCAGCGGCCAGATTTGCCCGGGCAGGCGTTAAGACGATCTATGTCTCGGGCGAAGAAGCCAGCGCGCAGGTCCGCATGCGCGCGCGCCGTCTGGGACTGGAAGATGCCCCCGTGCAACTCGCCGCTGAAACCAACCTGCGCGACATCCTGACGACGCTGGAAACGGAAAAACCGGGCCTCGCCATCATCGACTCGATCCAGACCATGTGGGCCGACAATGTCGACAGCGCCCCCGGTTCAGTGTCTCAGGTCCGGGCCGCGGCTCACGAGCTGACAACATTTGCAAAGCGCCACGGGGTCTCGATCATCATGGTTGGCCATGTCACCAAGGAAGGCCAGATCGCCGGTCCCCGCGTGGTCGAGCATATGGTCGACACGGTGCTGTATTTCGAAGGCGAGCGTGGCCATCAGTTCCGCATCCTGCGCGCGGTCAAGAACCGCTTTGGCCCCGCCGACGAAATCGGAGTGTTCGAAATGACCGGCAAAGGGCTGGCACAGGTCACGAACCCCTCAGCCCTGTTCCTGTCGGAACGTGGCACACCCAGCCCAGGCTCGGCCGTCTTTGCCGGGATCGAGGGCACCCGGCCCGTGCTGGTGGAATTGCAGGCCCTCGTTGCGCCCTCGCCGCATTCCCAGCCCCGCCGCACTGTCGTCGGGTGGGACAGCGGAAGGCTTGCGATGATCCTCGCCGTGCTTGAAGCCCGATGTGGTATCCCCTTTGCCGGTCTCGATGTTTACCTGAACGTGGCAGGCGGGCTGAAAGTCAGCGAACCCGCTGCCGATCTGGCCGTGGCCGCGGCACTGCTCAGCGCGCGAGAGGACACTGCCTTGCCCGCCGACACGGTCGTTTTCGGAGAAATCTCGCTTTCCGGGGCACTTAGACCGGCCCCGCAGACCGAAAACAGGTTGAAAGAAGCGCAAAAACTTGGTTTCACGGCGGCAATTGCTCCGGCAGGTGGCAAAACCGGCACTGTGGCAGGTCTGACACTCACCCGACCCTCTGATTTGGTCGGGTTTGTTGGCGAAACCTTCGGAGCAGGTTAAAGTCGCGCCCCGAGGGGCAGAAAACGAACAGGCGAGGGCCATGGAAGGTTTTACAATAATTGACGGGGTAGTCGCCCTGATCGTCGTGCTGTCGGGCATTCTGGCCTATTCGCGCGGCTTCATGCGCGAGGTTATGGCCATCGCAGGTTGGGTCGCCGCCGCAGTTCTGGCCTTTATCTTCGCACCACAGGCCGTTCCGCTGGTCAAGGAAATCCCGGTCGTCGGAGACTTCCTGCGCGACAGCTGCGAATTGTCGGTGATCACCGGCTTTGCGGGTGTCTTTGCCATCGCACTGATCGTTGTCAGCATCTTCACGCCGCTGTTTTCATCGCTGGTCCAGCGCTCGGCGCTTGGCGGCCTGGATCAGGCGCTCGGTTTTTTCTTCGGCATCGCGCGCGGCATTCTGTTGGTGGCCATCGCCTTCTTTGTCTACGACACGGTGATGACCGGCCAAAGCTATACCATCGTTGACGAAAGCCGTTCGGCCAAAGTCTTCGAACAGTTCAGCGGCAAAATCGAAGAGCAAAACCCCGAAGCGGCTTTGGGTTGGGTTACGACCCAGTATGAAGAACTGGTCGCCAGCTGCACCGCGGGCAACTCGGAAGGTTGATACGCCTTATCAGTTGAGTTTGCAGACAGGCCCGGCAATGCCCGGGCCTTTTTGTTTGCGGGTCTCAGACAAACCCCTCGCCGCCGCAGACCGTGCATCGGATCGTTTTTAGCCCAAAACATCCGTCGCATCTGCTTGAGATCGGTTTACCAAGGATATCGCGGCTTTTGACCACTTCTCCGGCACCGTTGCAGATCTGGCATGGCGCGCGTCCCATGCCCCGGCATCGGTGACATCGGCGCTTTGCTGGGGCCGCTTCCTTGGCCTTTGGCTTATGCTGCCACATAGGTAACATCCAGTCCGATAACAAACCGCCTTAACGGTCGGCATTGTTCGCATGACAGCATAAGTCGGAAAAAATGTCATCTTCCGCGTGAATTCAGACAAATATTGGCCTGCGGCAAATCGCGATTGTGATCGTTAGATGACACACGCGCCGTTAGGTATTATGTGGAACCGAACCGACATGGAATCGGAGCTGCCGGTCTTGCTGTATCTGTTTTCTTTCGCGCTTGCCCTTTTTGCGATGGCGCGACTTTGCCGTTCTATAAACTGGCGACAACGGGTACGAATACCATCCGGCAAATACTCCGGTTCCGGCCATTGAGAACACTCAGCACAAGAACGTCATAGGAATTGGAGCCCGTACATGTGTGGGATTTTGGGGATCGCCAGCAGGACACATGATGTCTTTGCGGAAATCTATGACGGGCTGCTAATGCTGCAGCACCGGGGTCAGGACGCCTCGGGCATCGTCACATATAACGGTGAGTACTTTCGTGAAAAGAAGGCGAACGGGCTGGTCAAGGACGTCTTCAACGCGCAAGACGCCGAAACCCTTCTGGGGAAAACCGGTATTGGTCATGTCCGCTATCCCACGGCAGGTTCGCTCAGCGCGGCCGAGGCGCAACCGTTCTTCGTGAACGCGCCTTACGGCATCTATCTTGTTCATAACGGCAACATCACCAACACCGCAGAACAGCGCGAGAAGGTCACCGGCAAATACAGCCGCCACCTGCGCACCACATCCGACTCGGAAATCCTGCTGAATGTTCTGGCCGACAAGGTGGCCGATGCCATCAAGGTCAACGGCAATGCCGAGCCCATTCGCAATATCTTTGCCGGCGTAAAGATGACGATGGAGCGGGTTCAGGGTGCCTATTCGGTGATCTGTCTGGTAGCCGGCGTCGGGATGCTGGCGTTCCGCGATCCCTATGGAATCCGCCCCTTGTCCGTTGCCAAACGCGATGTGGACGGAAATGGCGACGACTATGCCTTTGCGTCCGAAGACGTGGCATTCGGCATCAACGGCTTTGACAAGCTGCGTGACGTGAAACCCGGTGAGGCGATCCTGATCGATCTGGAAGGAAACATGCACGCGTTCCAGGCGGTTGAGGGCCAACTGACCCCCTGTATCTTCGAATACGTCTACCTTGCGCGGCCGGATTCGCTATTGGACGGCGTCTCGGTCTACAAAACACAGATGCGCATGGGCCAAACGCTGGCCCGCCAGATCGAGGCGGCGGGGCTTGAGATTGATCGCATCATCCCCGTGCCGGACAGCGCACGCCCCGTCGCGCTCGAGGCCGCCAAGATCACCGGCATCCCCTATCGCGAAGGTCTGGTCAAAAACCGCTATGTCGGGCGCACATTCATCATGCCTGGCCAGCAGGAACGACAGAAATCCGTGCGCCGCAAGCTGAATGCCATTCCGCTTGAGTTCGAGGACCAGAACGTTCTGCTGATCGACGATTCGATCGTGCGCGGCAACACGATCAAGAAGATCGTCCAGATGTGCCGCGAGGCCGGCGCCAAAAAGGTGTACGTCGCCAGCGCCTCGCCCCCGGTCAAATACCCGAATGTCTACGGCATTGACATGCCCACCAAGCATGAACTGATCGCCAACGGCAAAACAATCGAGGAAATCCGCCAGGAACTGGGCGCGGACGCCCTGTTCTATCAGGAACTGGATGACCTGATCTGGGCCGCAAAAGAAGGCAACCCCGAGATCAAGCAATTCGACTGTTCGTGTTTTGACGGCAATTACCCAACCGGAAGTGTCAGCGAGGAATATCTTGAAAGCCTCGAAAACAGCAGCCGGGTCAGCCAGAAGAAACAGGACATGATGGTTGTCGGCGGGTCGTGGAACGCAGCCAAGCTCGCGTCTGGTTGAACTGCGTCAACTGACACGATCCGGCCGCACGATTCGAACCAACCCACCGCCCGAAAGCTATGTATGAGTGGGTTTCCGCTCACAACCCGGCGGCGAACGCTGCGTGAATCCAACCAGTTCCTGCCAGCGTGATCACTTGCCCGTGTCGCCACGTACGACCGGGCTTTTGTTCGTCGAACGCATTTGGTAGGCGCAAGCCAACCACCACCCGATAACAGGGGCCGGGCCCTGCCCGGCCAGAGCTTATGTCGAACTCCAAAGTGAAGGCCGCAGCCACCCAGAAGGGTGCGCTGAAAAAGGGGTCTGTTTCCCTCCTTGGGGTCTTTGGCCCCTCTACGAATATGCGCGCATTGATGCGGATGTCTTCGGGCCGCGTAAAAGAAGTCAAGACCGGCAGCCGAGTGGCTTCGGGCACTATTGTTGCGATTGATGAAGACGGCGTCATGCTGCGACAAAGCGGCCAAACGCACCGGATTGCCATTCCCGGCTCGTGATCGCGACTTGACGCCCTGCGCGCACGGGTCCAAACCGCAACCATGACTGATCAGACCAAAATTGCCCTCATCACCGGGGCCTCGCGCGGGCTGGGTGCCGCTCTGGCCGAAGCGTTGGCACCCGAACACCACATTGTTGCCGTTGCCCGCACCACGGGCGGGCTTGAGGAACTGGACGACCGCATCAAGGCCAAGGGCGGCAGCGCCACTCTGGCGCCGATGGACATTGCCGATCCTAACGCCATGGCAACCCTGTGCCGGGGCATTCACGACCGCTGGGGCAAGGTCGATCTTTGGCTGCACACCGCAATCCACACCTCGGCCCTGACACCTGCGCATTTCATCGACCCCAAGGAATGGACCAAGGCGGTGAATACCAACGCCAACGCAACCTCGGTGCTGATCCCGTATATCGCGCCGCTGCTGGGCGAAACCGGCCACGCCGTGTTCTTTGACGACCCCAAGGCGGGCGAGAAGTTCTACGGCATCTACGGCGCAACCAAGGCCGCGCAAATGGCGCTGGCCCGCAGTTGGGCGGCCGAAACCGAACGGACAGGACCGCGAGTTTCCATTGTGGATCCTGCGCCAATGCCAACCGCCGTGCGCGCCCGCTTCCACCCCGGTGAAGACCGCGAAGCCTTGACCAGCACAGCGGACGAGGCCGCGCGTATTCTGGCGCTGCTATAGGAATGGCCCTGACGGGCCATGCCTCCGGCGGGGATATTTTTGGCCAGATGAAGCGAGCGGGTCAGGCGATATGAACGCCGTTGCGCCCGGCCAGATCGACGAAGAACTGCCAGGCCACGCGACCGGACCTTGCGCCACGCGTGGCCTGCCATTCAATGGCTTCGGCCCGAAGGATCTGAGCATCGACCGAAACGCCGTAGGCGGCGCAGTATTGGTCGATCATCGCCAGATACTCATCCTGATCACAGGGATGGAAACCCAACCACAGGCCGAACCGGTCCGACAGGGAAACCTTTTCCTCGACCGCTTCGGAAGGGTTGATGGCGCTTGAGCGTTCGTTCTCGATCATGTCACGTGGCATCAAATGGCGACGGTTCGAGGTGGCATAGAACACCACGTTCTCGGGGCGGCCCTCGATACCACCATCCAGCACCGCCTTCAGTGACTTGTAGTGTTGGTCATCGTGGCTGAACGACAGGTCGTCGCAGAACAGAATGAACCGGTAAGGCGCGGCCCGCAGATGGTTCAGAAGACGCGCGACCGAGCCCATGTCCTCGCGTTGCAATTCCACCAGTTTGAGATCCGGATGCTCATCCTGCAAAGTGCCGTGCACAGCTTTGACGAGGCTGGATTTCCCCATTCCCCGTGCCCCCCACAGCAAAGCGTTGTTGGCCTTGAATCCTGCAGCGAAACGGCGCGTGTTGTCCAGAAGCGTGTCGCGAGAGCGGTTGATCCCCACCAGCAGATCCAGATCGACCCTGTTGACCTGCTCGACCGGCGTCAGGCGATCCGGCTCAACATGCCAGACAAATGCCGATGCCACGGCGAAGTCGGGCGCGGCCAACGGTGCAGGTACCATACGCTCCAGCGCGTCGGCGATACGGTTCAGGGCTTGGTCGTCCATCGGCTCCTCCGGTCATCTCTGCCTGTGTCAAACCATGTTCGCCCGGACGCAACAAGGGCCGGGCACGAAAAAGGCGCGCCAGAAACCGGCGCGCCTGATCCAATACTTTCAGCAGGTTTGCTTACCTGGCGTCTTCTTCCTGTACGATCTCTTCGTCTGCTTCTTCTTCGTCGTCATAGTAGCCATCGGCGCGCAATTGCTCTTCGCGCTTTTTCTCGACCCGAGCCACCAGGAATATCGAAATCTCGTACAGCCCGTAGACCACGACGAACAGGATAATCTGGGTGATCACGTCCGGCGGTGTCACGATGGCGGCCAGCACCAGAATGCCAACAACCGCGTATTTGCGCACCGCGCCCAGCCCCTCGGCGCTGACCAGCCCGGCCTTGCCCATCAGGGTCAACAAAACCGGCAACTGGAAGCACAGGCCAAAGGCCACGATGAACTTGATCGTCAGGTTCAGGTATTCCTGCGCTGAGCCCTGGAACACCACACTCAGCGGCGCTGCGTTTGTTCCGTCGGCCACCGCTTCGCCTTCCGCCCCGAACTGCTGGAAGCCCAGGAAAAAGTCATAGGCCAAAGGTGTGACCACGTAGAAGGCAAAGCTTGCCCCCAGCAGAAACATGAAGGGCGACGCCAGCATGAATGGCAGAAAGGCGTTCTTTTCCGACCGATAGAGGCCGGGCGCCACGAACCGCCACATCTGCATCCCGATATAGGGAAAAGCCAGCATGAAACCGCCCAGCAACGAGACCTTGATGGCGACAAAGAACCCTTCCTGCGGCGATATGAAGATCAGCCCGCAATCCTGTCCACGCTCGGTCAATACCTCGCACAGTGGCTGCGTCAGAAAGTTGAAGATCGGCGTGGCCACCGTAAAGCAGATGATCATACCGATCAGAAACGCCACCACGCAATGGATCAACCGGGTGCGCAGCTCCGCCAGATGCTCGATCAATGGGGCCGAGGTATCTTCGATCTCGTCGGTCTTGGTCATGTCTTTCTTTCAGTGTTCAGCGCCGCTTCCGCCTCTTCTGCCTTGGCCAACGCGTCTGCGGCTTCTTTCGCCTTGCGGTCGGCGGCGGCGCGAGCTGTTGCGGCCTGTATCTTCTTGGCCTGTTCCGCCCTTTCAGCAGCCAGTTTGCCGGTTTCGCTGTCCGGGTCGAACTTGGTCGGATCCATGCTTTTGGCCATATCCTGCGCGGCCTGCTTTACCCCGTCCATGGCGGTGTTGACAGGATTGGCAGCGGCATTCAGACCCTTCTTGATCTCGTTCACACCTGCCTGGTCCGCCGCTTCGTTCATGGCGCTGGAAAACTCACGCGCCATACCGCGCGCCTTGCCGACGAATCGACCGACATTGCGAAACAGAACCGGCAGGTCTTTGGGCCCCACCACGATCAGCGCAACGATGCCGATGACAAGAAGCTCGGTCCAGCCCAGATCAAACATCCGCGCTTAGACCTTGTCTTTCTCGGTCTCGGGCGTGACATCCTTGGCCAGCTCGGACGCGTCCTGTTCAATCTCTTCCGTTCCGTCCTTGACGCCTTTCTTGAACGCGGTGATGCCTTTGCCCACTTCGCCCATCAGCGAGCTGATTTTGCCGCGGCCAAACAGCACCAGCACCACGACGGCAATCAGCAGAAGGCCGGGAAGACCGATATTGTTGAGCATGTCTTTTCTCCTCTTACGTCGGCGCCACGCGCCGGAAATGTGAACTGGGTCCGTGTCTACGCCTGCAAAGCGCTCTGCAAAAGTGAGGCAGGTCAATTCCGCGCATAAATGTGAACCGGTGGCGCGTTTTTTGCGGACTCGCAATTCTCAACTGACAGGTTTATGTCAGTTGTAAAGGGCTAGGCAGAGGGCATTGAAACCTGGTCAACGGAGAATCAAATGACCCATGTTGCTGAAATCGTCACCTTTACCCTTGCCAACGGAACCACCCCGGAAGAGTTCGTGAAACTCAGCCAGGCGTCCGAGGCATTTGTCCGCGCGGCCCCCGGATTTGCCCATCGCCAACTGAGCCAGGGTGAGGATGGCCGCTGGACGGATTACGTGATCTGGACAGACATGAAGGCGGCCAAGGATGCCGCAGCGCAGTTCCCGCAGCAGGATTTTTGCGCGGGCCTGATGGCTGCCATCAACCCCGAAAGCATCCAGATGCGCCACGAGAATGTGTTATGGAACATGACCGCCTGAGGCAGGTCAGGACGGTGCGTCATGCGCCGCTCTGACCGCCTGTTCGACATCATCCAGATCCTGCGCGACGGCAAACTGCACCGCGCGCAGGACATCGCGGACCGGCTCGAGGTGTCGGTCCGCACCATCTATCGCGACATGGACACGCTGGTCGCCTCGGGCGTTCCGGTCGAGGGAGAACGCGGCGTCGGCTATATGGTGCGCGAGCAGATCACCCTGCCACCGTTGAACCTGACCCCCGCTGAACTCGAGGCGCTGAACCTCGGCATGGCGATTGTGGCCGAGGCGGCCGATCCCGACCTTAAATCCGCTGCTGAATCACTGGCCGACAAAATCGACGCCGTGCTGCCCACTCAGGTCGTGGCCGAAGCCGACAGCTGGAAGTTCGCCGTCTACCCCTTTGCCGACGCGGCGCGCGGACTGGCGCATATGGCCCCGATCCGCGCCGCGATCAAATCACGCCAGAAACTGCGCCTGTCCTACCGCCGCATCGACGGCGTCCTGACCGATCGCGTGATCCGTCCGCTGCACATGGAATACTGGGGCCGAGTATGGACCCTCACTGCCTGGTGCGAGCTGCGAGACGGTTTCCGCGTCTTCCGTATCGATCTGATCGAGGCAGTCACACCAATGCCCGAGATCTTCCCCGACGAACCCGGCAAAAGGCTCAGCGACTACGACCCGCACAGCTAACAGGCTTCATCTTTTTCAAAATACTCCCGCCGGAGGCATGGCCCGGAACGGGCCATTTCCGTCACTTGAGATAAGGTTCGGGATCGACGGCTTCGAACCCCTGCCGCACCTCGAAATGCACATAGGCCTCGTCACCGCCCCGCAGGGCCGCGATTTGCTGCCCTCTCCGGACCCTGTCGCCTTTCTTGACGGCAACGTCGGCAACATTGGCATAAATCGTGACCAGATCATTGCTGTGCTTCACCAGTACGATCGGAACCTGATTTGCGTCCTCCGTCACAGCAGCCACAGTCCCGGCATCAGCTGCCTTGACCGGCGCCCCCGCACTCGAGGCGATGTCGATCCCCTTGTTTTTGTTCTTGTCGAACGTGCGGATGATCGTCCCGCTGACCGGCAAGGACAAGGCGGCGGTGCTGGTGTTTGTCGGCGCTTCCGCCGTCACATCAGGCGCTTCGGCCAATGGCGCAACCTCTTCGTCCGGCAAGGGCTGCGTGGCACTGGGGGGTGTCGGCGTCGGAGATCCCTGCCCCGGCTGCGTGACATTCGTTGCAGTAGTGGCCGCTGCCGCGGACCTGCGTGGCGCTGGCTGATCCTTGACCGGGATCAGCAGGTACTGTCCCTCGCGTACGGTGAAATCGGACCCAAGACCGTTCCACTCCGCCAGGGACTCCACCGGCACCTGATACAAACGCGAAATGGTATAGGCCGTTTCCCCACGCTTGACCTTGTGCCGAACCGGTTCGGGCCCCACCGGTGCAGGTGTGGGTGATACAGGCTTTGCCGGCTCCAATGTCGTGGTCTGAACGCCCCCGCTCTCGGGTGCCTCATCAATGGCGGACCCGGCCAGGGCTGCAATATCGACGTTGCTGCCGCCGCCGACCGAACGCGGCAGCGCCAGAACTTCGCCATCGCGCAGAGGGTCAGTGACATTCAATCCGTTGAACCGGGCCAGTTCTGCCGGTGGCAGCCCAACACGTGCGGCCACGTCATTGACGGTATCGCCACCGCGGGCCACCGCGACCTGATAGTTGGGATAGGTGATGACCCCACGCGCGTCAGGAGCCGGACGATTGCCCGTGGCCGCCAGCGCCGCATCGGCGGTCGAAAATCCGCCTACATTGCCCCGCAGGTCATAGTCCAATGGCCCCTCGCACCCGGCAAGGATTACAAATGCCGTCGCTCCAAGGGCGCAACGGCGCATTGCTGATTTGGAAACTGCTCTCATCATGCTGTCCTCAACGCCTGCCCCTGTTTTCCGGGGTTCCGGCGCATAGTTCGGAAATATCAACTACGCCCCATCCTTCCCAAGCCCTTCCAGCAAGGGCACAAAACGGACAGGCAACAATTCATCATAGTCCAGCCCGGTTTCGGTTCGCCTGACCCGGATCAGAGTCTGAACCGCATCCGACTGGCCCACCGGCAACACCATAATACCGCCGATTTTAAGCTGCGCCAAGAGCGGCCCGGGCGGGTCTTCCGCAGCGGCGGTCACAATGATCCGATCGAACGGGGCCTGCTCGGGCAGACCGTACGATCCATCCGACAGCATGGCCGTCACATTTGTCAGGCCCAGTTCGCGAAACAACTCACCGGTTTCGCGCACCAGGCGCTTGTGGCGTTCAACCGTGTAAACCCGGCGCGCCAACTTCGCCAGGATCGCCGCCTGATAGCCCGAGCCGGTTCCGATCTCCAGAACTGTGTCCCTTGGCCGAACCTCCAGCGCCTGCGTCATAAGCCCCACGACCGACGGCTGGCTGATCGTCTGACCACATGCAATCGGCAGGGGTGTATCCTCATAGGCGCGTTCCGCGAACAGGCCCTTGACGAAGCGGCCCCGGTCGATCTGTTCCATCGCCGCCAGAACGCGCGCATCCGTCACCCCGCGTTTACGCAGGGCGAACAGAAACTGCATGGTTGTTTCAGGGTTCAGTCCGCTCATTCGATCGCCTTCAGCGCCTCCAGCGTATCATGCGCCGTCAGGTCTGCCCTCATCGGCGTGACCGAGATGTAGCCTTCCAGATTGACTGCCGCGTCGGTTCCCGGAGCAGTCGGGTTATGCTGATACGCGCCCTTGATCCACAAGAACCGCCGTCCCGAGGGCGAACTGTGGGGTTCTACCGAAAAGCATGTGTCCCGGCGATACCCCTGTGATGCGACACGGGTGCCCAACACCTCATTCGCAGGCACTGGTGGGAAATTCACGTTGTAGAACAACCGGTAATCGCCCTGCTCTTGCGGTGTCGCATCCAGAATGCGCCGGACAAGATCCGCGCCGAACCGGCCAGCGGCCTCGAACGGATCCTCGAGGCCCAGATTCCGGGGGCCAAAATATTGCGACAGGGCAATCGCAGGCACGCCCTGTAATGCCGCCTCCATCGCGCCACCGATGGTCCCAGAATAAAGCGTGTTCTCGGCCGAGTTGTTGCCCCGGTTGACGCCGGACAAAACCAGATCGGGCCGCTGGTTCTTCATCACATCATGCAGGCCCGCAAGAACGCAGTCAGCGGGCGAGCCTTCGGCGGCAAAGCGACGCTCGCCCATTTTGGCGATCATCATGGGATGGGTATAGCTGATGCAATGACCAACGCCGGACTGTTCGAAGGCCGGTGCAACGACCCAGACCTCTCCGCCGGGCCCTGCCAGTTCGGCTGCAATCGCCTCAAGCGCGGTCAATCCCGGCGCATTGATGCCGTCATCGTTGGTCAGAAGAATACGCATGTGCCCGAATTACCCCCGCGTTTCGCCCTTGATAGACCCAGCCCCACGCTGCGGCAAGCAATGCACGTCCGCAATCTGCGGCTTTCACGCACCACTTGGCACTAAACTGAGCCATAGCCCCTCAGACCGGGAATACGAAACACCGGTTGCGGCGAACCGTCAGCCACATGACCCGACCCGGGCTGGGTACAAAAACATTCGGAACAGTGGCTTTCAGGGTCGAGCCATCATGATCCATCTCAAACTCGACAAGGCTTTCATTGCCCAGAAAGCGCGCGCGCTGCACCACCCCACGCGCAGCAACCCCATCCGTGTGCGTAGGCAGCGGCCCCTTGCCGCCCCGGTCGAAGTCCAGTCGCACATGCTGTGGTCGAAACACTATCTCGACATCGGTGCCATCCGGGACACCCGGCGCCAGAAACTGCCCGAAAGGCGTTTCCGCCAAAGCTCCGTTCACCTGCGAACGCAACACGTTGACATCGCTGAAAAAAGCAACAGCCGCCTTGTCTGCCGGACGCGTATACACGTTATACGGCGCGCCCTGCTGAATGATCTTGCCGCGGCGCATCAGGGCAATCTCATCGGCCATACGCATCGCCTCTTCGGGCTCGTGCGTTACAAGCACCACCGCCGCGTCTTCTTCCTTAAGGATCGCCAGCGTCTCATCCCGGATGCCATCGCGCAAACGATTGTCGAGGCCCGAAAAAGGCTCGTCCATCAACATGATGCGCGGGCGCGGTGCCAGCGCGCGGGCCAGCGCCACGCGTTGCTGCTCACCACCTGACAGGTGATGCGGAAACCCATCGATGAACCGCCTCAGATCGACTTTGGTCAGCAGTTCCTCAACCCGGGCGCGTTTTTCCTCTTTCCGGCCTTTCAGACCGAACGCAACGTTGTCCGCCACGCTCAGATGGGGAAACAGGGCAAAATCCTGGAACATCAACCCGATCTCGCGCCGTTCCGGCGGGACACGGAAAACCGTGTCGCAGATCAGCTTGCCATCGACGTAGATCTCGCCCGAGTCCTGCATCTCGACCCCGGCAATCATGCGCAGCGTCGTGGACTTACCACAGCCGGACGGTCCCAGCAGACATGTTACCTGCCCTGCCTGCACCGTCAGCGAGACGTTATCCACCACGACCTGACCGTCATAGCGCGCGACCAGATTGCGAATCTCCAGACGAGGAGGAGTTTTCTCTACTGTCACCGATGAACCCCGTAGCCTTTCCCGATCAAATTCATCGGGCTTGGGCGGGGATAACAACCCCGCCCCTCAGGCGCAAGGGATCAGCAGCATCCGCCAGCGGCGGCTTCACCGATGGCTTCGAACGGACTTTCGCTCCCGCAACCTTCGAAGATGCCATAATGAGTCGAGAAATCACCAATGAACTGAAAATGCCGTGCAAAGCGCGTGTCGTGCAGCATCATCCAGGTGTTGCCGCAAACCGGGAAAACCTTGCCGGTTTCGATGGCATGGTGGTCGTCCAGCTCAAACAGATGCGGCGCGTTGGGAATGGTGCCCTTGTAGATCACGGCCTGACCGTAGTCCTCGCAGGCAGGTTCCAGATCAGGCAGCTTGAACAACCGGTAGGTGGCCGAAAGAAAATTCAGTGGCGCGACGCGCTCTTCCAGAACCGGATTTTCAATGGTCAGTGGACGATGCGTCACCCGGCGCGGATCACCGAACCCGGCCTTGCGCGCCATTGACAGGAAGTCGTTCCAGTACAAAGCCCCGGACAGGCACTCGCCGTACAGAACCTCATCCTCAGCCATGGCGGCAGGAACACGGCGGTCAGCGTACACGTCCGAGAAGTACATCTCGCCGCCTTCTTTCAGCAGCCGATGCACGCCACGCAGGACAGCATCCTTGTCGGTGGCCAGATTAATAACGCAGTTGGACACGATGATGTCGAACGATCCGGGCTCAAGATCCAGTTCGTCCAGCTTTTCGATGTAGCCGTGATGGAATTCCACATTGCTGGCGGCATATCCGAACGCATTCGCGTGATAGTTCTGATGCGCCCGCGCGACGTCCAGCTGTTCCGGTGTCATGTCCACGCCAACGACGCGGCCCTTTTCGCCGACCATGGCGGACAACGCATAAACGTCACGGCCCGCACCGCACCCCAGATCGAGGATCGACATTCCTTCCAGGTCCAGCGGCGCAATCAGGCCGCAGCCGTAGTACCGTGTCAGCACCTCGTCATGCACCCGGGACAGAATCTTCTTCAGATGATCCGGCATGTCATCGGGCGTGCAGCATGCGTTGGTCTGCAAATCCGAACTGCCTTGCAGGACTTCGCCATAATAGTTCTGTACCGCCTCATGCTTCATCACCGGAATCCTTTCCTCAGCCCCTGTTCAGCAGCTAGTGCAAGACCGGCTGGCGCGCAATCAGGCGACCGCCATTCTGACAAAAGCGTGAGAGCTTCTTGCCGTCTCAGCCAAGCAGTTCGAAATCCGCACCGGCGCGTATTTTACCATTCACCTGAATCTCCAACCGGTGCATGCCCGGCACCAACCGAAAGGTGGTGGCATCGCCTTTCAGCTTGTGTTTCTTGGCCAGTCTCAGTGTGCCATCGCGCAGAACGGACTGCTTCAGCTTGTGAACCTTGGGTGAAACCTTTCCGCCAGGCCTCTGAAAATGAATGATATAATCAACCAATACTGGCTGATCGCCTGAACCTCTCAGATCAACTGAAAACTCCAGCGCCTCACCAATCCGGGCATCCCCATGCAGGTCAACCGCAACGATCAGTTCGGCATCGGGATCATAACCCAGCATCTTCATCGCCCTTGCATGGCCCGATTTCACCAGCCCGCGCAGGGCATGAGAGGTCATCCAGCTTAGCTCGTCAGCGTTCTGTCGGCTGTCCGCCTGCCAGATCTGCAATCGATCCAGAGCCAGATCCGGGTCCGTTTTGGTGATATCGTTCAGATGGTTCGCCACAGACCGCGTGACATATCGCGTGTTGTCGCCGTGCAATCTGTCAAGCAGTGGCACCGGATCGCTCAACTCCAACCCCACCGCCTGCCCCCAAGGTAATCGAGGCCGCGTGCCTTCACTGACCAGACGACGCACGTGATAGCTGGAATGCACGCACCAATCCTGCATCCTTTCGATCACAAGATCCGGGTGGGCATTCAAAAACGGTCTGATCGCCCATTCCATCGAGAACCGCTGCGTCAGTTCCTCAAGTACATCCAGTGCCAGATCGGGGTGGTTCAGCCCTGCCGACACCACCCAATCGCCCAAGGGCGCAAAGATGAAATCTCCGAAATCATCATCGGACTTGTCCGGATCCAGAGGCGGCGGCAGCGCGCGCAGGATCACCGGGGCCACATCAGGCAATTCACCGGGAGCTGACTGTTGCAGGCACTCGGCAATCCAGGCCATCCGCTCTTTCAACTCAAGTTCTGGCAACCGCTGCATGACACGCGCCTGAAAGGCAGGTGCGTCGAAATCAGCATCAGAAGCAGAGAATAAACCCGCAAGATAGCTGGTTTTTTCCGCGTTGTACAATTGGTCCTTAAGTGAAAAACCCTGCGCCATGCTCACATCGTCAGATTGGTGCCGCCGCCATCCAACAGGATGTTCTGTCCAACGATGAACCCGGCATGTTGAGAGCACAAAAATGCACAGGCCGCGCCGAATTCCTGCCGCGTGCCATATCGCCGGGCAGGAATGGTCGCCTCGCGTTCCGCGCGCGCCTCATCCATGGAAATCCCCTTCTGCGTCGCCACGCCGCCGTCCAGCGACACCGCGCGATCCGTGGCGTGAATACCCGGCAGCAGATTGTTGATGGTAACCCCGCGCGGGGCCACCTGTCGGGACGTCCCGGCTACATAGCCCGTCAGTCCGGTCCGCGCCGCGTTCGACAAACCCAGCGCCGGGATCGGCGCGCGCACGGATTGCGAGGTGATATTCACCACCCGGCCCCAGCCCTTGTCCATCATCCCCGGCAGCAGTGCCTTCATGAACGCAATCGGCGTCAGCATGTTGCCGTCCAGCGCCTTGATAAAATCATCCCGATCCCAGTCAGACCACAATCCGGGCGGTGGTCCACCGGCATTTGTCACAAGAATATCAACACCCTGCGCGGCGTCTATCACCTGGCTTTGCCCCTCGGCCGAGGTCACGTCGCAGGCCACCGTCTGCACGTCGACGCCATGTTCCGTCCTCAACCGGGCGGCTTCGGCTTCCAAAGCGTCCACCCCGCGTGCGTTCATCACCAGATCGACACCGGCTGCGGCCAGGGCTTCGGCACAGCCAAGACCCAAACCCTTGCTGCTGGCACAGACAAGTGCGCGTTTTCCACGTATTCCCAGATCCATCCGATCCTCCCCATCTGTTGTTGACCGCATGTCTAGCACCGGCCAGACAGGGAAGACCAGAAGTCAAAGCGCGTCAGTAAAAGAACTCTTCGCGCACGATCTTTCCATTGGCGACGTGATAGATGCCTACCTCTTTCATGTCGAAGCTTTCACCGCTTTCCTTGACGGTGCCCTGCACTTCAAAGATCACGGCAAAACGGTCGTCGCCGTGCGGGAACGGATCGCTGACGGATGCGCCAGACACCTCATGCGCGCTTTCCCACCATTCATGCTTGCCCCGGATCGTATCGCGGCCATGGGTTTCACGGCCCATGCCTTCCATTTCATGCGCTTCGACCGAAACAGCATCCTGCGCATAGAGCTTCTCCAAATTCTCCTTGGCCCGGTTTTCGCGGCAACCGGCAACCAGTTCGTCGGCAATCTCTTTCAAATTCATCGATCTTCTCCGCAATTTGTTCACTATATGTTCTTATTGCCACAACGGTATGATTCGAACCAGCCCCTTTGTCTTGCCTCGGCAGGATTCCACGCCTATACGCGCGCTCATGCTTGATACCGCCTCGAACCAACCCGTATTGCCGCCCGAGATTGCCCGGCGCCGGACATTCGCCATCATCTCGCACCCGGATGCGGGCAAAACAACGCTGACTGAAAAGTTCCTGTTGTACGGGGGCGCAATTCAGATGGCTGGCCAGGTGCGCGCCAAGGGTGAGGCGCGGCGGACGCGGTCCGACTTCATGCAGATGGAGAAGGATCGCGGTATCTCGGTTTCCGCCTCTGCGATGTCGTTCGATTATGGGAACTTTCGGTTCAATCTGGTGGACACGCCCGGTCACTCGGACTTCTCAGAGGATACCTATCGCACCCTGACAGCCGTGGACGCCGCCGTGATGGTGATCGATGGCGCAAAGGGCGTGGAAAGCCAGACCCAGAAACTGTTCGAGGTTTGCCGCCTGCGCGATCTGCCCATCCTGACCTTCTGTAACAAGATGGACCGCGAAAGCCGCGATACGTTCGAGATCATCGACGAAATTCAGGAAATGCTGGCCATCGACGTCACGCCCGCCGCGTGGCCTATCGGTGTCGGGCGCGACTTTATCGGCTGCTACGACATGCTGCGCGACCGGCTGGAACTGATGGACCGGGCCGACCGCAACAAGGTGGCCGAAAGCATTGAGATCAACGGGTTGGACGACCCCAAACTGGCCGAGCATGTGCCCGAACACTTGCTGGAAAAGCTGCTGGAGGAGGTCGAAATGGCGCGCGAACTGCTGCCCGCCCTGGACCCGCAGGCGGTACTGGAAGGCCACATGACCCCGATTTGGTTCGGCTCGGCGATCAACTCGTTCGGCGTTAAGGAACTGATGGAGGGCATCGGCGCTTACGGACCGCAGCCGCAGGTTCAGTCCGCTGAACCGCGCCAGATCGCACCCGACGAAAAGAAGGTCGCAGGCTTCGTTTTCAAGGTGCAGGCCAATATGGACCCAAAGCACCGCGACCGTGTGGCGTTCGTGCGCATGGCTTCTGGCCATTTCAAGCGCGGCATGAAGCTGACGCATGTGCGATCGAAAAAACCGATGGCGATCTCGAACCCCGTCCTGTTCCTGGCCTCCGACCGCGAATTGGCGGAAGAAGCCTGGGCTGGGGACATCATCGGCATTCCGAACCACGGCCAACTTCGCATCGGCGACACGCTTACAGAAGGCGAAGCGCTGCGCGTGACCGGCATCCCATCGTTCGCTCCGGAGTTGTTACAAGGTGTTCGCGCAGGCGACCCGATGAAGGCGAAGCACCTTGAAAAGGCTCTGATGCAGTTTGCCGAAGAAGGCGCGGCCAAGGTGTTCAAACCCTCGATCGGCTCAGGTTTCATCGTAGGCGTCGTTGGCGCGCTGCAATTCGAAGTCCTCGCCAGCCGAATCGAGATGGAATATGGCCTGCCTGTGCGTTTCGAGGCGTCGCAGTTCACCAGTGCCCGCTGGGTCAGCGGCGACAAGCCCGAAGTTGAAAAGTTCGTGAATGCCAACAAGCAGCACATCGCCCATGACCACGATGGTGACATTGTCTATCTGACCCGCTTGCAATGGGACATCGACCGGGTCGTCCGCGACTATCCGACGCTGAACCTGACGGCGACCAAAGAGATGATGACCTGAGCCCTTGCCTGCTCTAACCTGCAGGCAAGAAGGCGAAACCGGGCACGGCATGGCAAGAAAACCAACCTGGGGCATTGTGTCCACAATTCGGGGTCCGGCTCCGGATATCCTCGGATTTGCGGCCTATCACCTCGATCTGGGGCTTGACCGGATGTACCTTTTTCTGGACGAACCCAATCCGCAGGCTTTCGAAGCCCTCCGGGCCCATCCAAAGATAGACGTGTGGGTCTGTAACGCCGCATTCTGGGAAAGGCGAAAGCGGGACCGCCCGGACAAACACCAGGTGCGCCAGACAGCAAACGCCACCTACACGTACCGCAAGACAGACCTGAACTGGCTGGCCCATATCGACCTGGACGAGTTCCTTTGGCCGAAACGCCCGGTTCCAGACCTGCTGGCGCAGGTTCCAGATGACATTCCCGCCGCCCGCACCCGCCCGATCGAGGCGCTGGCGACCGGCAAAGATCTGTACAAGGCCTTTATTCCCAAAGGCCGGGGCCGCGACACGCTGGTGCAAACCCTTTATCCCACCTACGGCGCTTTTGTTCTGGGCGGTTTCCTCAGCCACATCCAGGGCAAGCTGTTTGTTCGTACCGGCATGTCGAAGATCAACTTTCGCATCCACAACCTGTTCCAAAACGGGGAAATTCTGCGCGATTGCGTGGAACTGGACGGCATGGACCTTTGCCACCGCCATGCGCCCGATTGGGAACACTGGCTGGCCCACTATCCGTTCCGGATCGCACGCGGATCCTATCAGCCCGGCATGTCGCCGAATGTCGCGCGCGAACGTGGCGGCGTGAACATGAATGAACTTCTGGGCATGATCGAAGCAGAAGATGGCGTGGATGGGCTGCGCCGCTTTTTTGACGAGATGAGCGGCGCAGACCCCGCGACACGCACCCGGCTGGAAGATCACGGCATGATCCGGCACCGCCCCCTTGATCTGGACGCAAAAGTCGCGAAACACTTTCCCGGAACCAATTGAATTGTTGCGGAAAACTGAATACACGCCTTTAGCGCCTCCAGATTAACCGCTCTTCATTTGACCTGGTGTTACGATTTTGTTATGTCCCGCCCAAGCCGAAATGCGCATGGGGCGCATGGCCATCCGGGCCCGGCATTTTACAGACGCGCGGGCCAGGTCAAGTGTCCGCATGAACCGGACATATATGACAAAGTTTAACGAACTGAACCTGAACCCGAAGGTCCTCAAGGCTATTGAGGAAGCCGGATACGAAACACCCACTCCGATCCAGGAAGGCGCGATTCCACCTGCGCTTGAGGGCCGCGATGTGTTGGGGATCGCCCAGACCGGTACTGGCAAAACCGCCAGCTTTACCCTGCCGATGATCACCCTGCTAGCCCGTGGCCGCGCGCGTGCACGTATGCCGCGCTCGCTGGTGCTGTGCCCGACCCGGGAACTGGCCGCTCAGGTGGCGGAAAACTTCGACACCTATTCCAAGCACCTGAAACTAACCAAAGCGCTGCTAATCGGCGGTGTCAGCTTCAAGGAGCAGGAAGCGCTGATTGATCGGGGGGTCGATGTTCTGATCGCCACGCCGGGCCGCCTGCTGGACCATTTCGAACGCGGCAAGCTGTTGCTGACCGGGGTGCAGATCATGGTGGTAGACGAAGCCGACCGGATGCTGGACATGGGATTCATCCCCGATATCGAACGCATCTTCTCGCTGACGCCGTTCACCCGGCAGACCCTGTTCTTCTCGGCCACCATGGCGTCCGAGATCGAACGCATCACGGACACCTTCTTGTCTGCCCCCGCCCGGATCGAGGTTGCCCGTCAGGCGACCGCGTCCGAGACCATCGAGCAGGGCGTGGTCATGTTCAAGGGTGGTCGCCGCGACCGTGAAGCCAGCAACAAACGCAAGGTTCTACGCGCGCTGATCGACTCCGAAGGCGACAAGTGCACCAACGCGATCATCTTCTGCAACCGGAAGACCGACGTGGATATCTGCGCGAAATCGCTGAAGAAATACGGCTACAATGCCGCCGCTATCCATGGCGATCTGGACCAGTCGCAACGGATGAAAACACTGGACGGTTTCCGCGACGGCTCTCTGCGCCTGCTGGTCGCCTCCGACGTGGCAGCACGCGGCTTGGATATTCCATCGGTCAGCCATGTGTTCAATTTCGACGTACCGGGCCATGCCGAGGATTACGTCCACCGCATCGGTCGCACAGGCCGCGCCGGGCGTGAGGGCAAGGCCATCACGATCTGCTCGGGCCGCGATGAAAAGGCACTGGATGCGATTGAAAAACTGATCCAGAAGGATATTCCGCGCATCGACAACCCGGTCAAGGATGAACCCAAACCGGACACCCCGAAGCCCGAGAAGAAATCCAGATCTTCCGAAGGCCGAAAAAGTGAAGGCAAGCGGGAAAAAGAACCCAAACCCCGCGGGCGCAACCGTCACGAGGACAACGGCCCATCAGTCGTGGGCATGGGCGATCACCTGCCAAGCTTCATCGCCCTCAGCTTTGATGAACGCCGTGCGGGCTAGATCGCCAGCACCAACGCCAGAATTGATACTCCAAGCAAAGACATCCCGGCGATCTCACGCCGGGTAATGGTTTCGCGGAAAAACAGCAACGAAGCCAGCAGGCTGAGGATCAGTTCCACCTGCCCCAACGCTTTGACGTAGGCCGCATTTTGCAGCGTGAACGCAAAGAACCAGCAGAACGAACCACACAAGCTGGTCAGCCCGACAAAAACACCGGTTCGCCGGGTGTCCCAAACGGCCCGCAATTCGGCCCGGTCACGCCATAGCAGCCACAGTCCCATGCTGAGGAACTGAAACATGATCACGGCGGCCAGCGTGACCAGCGCGCGGAACCACGCATCCAGATCGCCCAATTGCATCGATGCACCGCGATAACTGACTGACGAAAAGGCAAAAAGCACGCCGGATCCCAACCCCAGTTGGGACGCCTTGTTGGTCAGGTGGCGCCACCACTCTCCGTCGCCGCCCGGTGTTTTGGACAACAAGAACACCGCCGCCAAACCCAGCAGGATGGCAATTAATGCCCCTGATGAAACCTGATCGCCAAGGATCAGGAAACCGACGATAGCCGTCTGAATCACTTCGGTTTTCTTAAAGGTGATACCCACAGCAAAATTGCGCTGTTTGAACAGAGCTACGACGCAGATCGTCGCCAGAATCTGAGTGGTCCCGCCAAGAACCGCAAACATCCAGAACTTCGCGGATAAATGTGGCAGTGCAAAACCGGTCGATTGCATGGCAACGATCAGGCCGATGACGGCCAGCGGCATCGAATAGGCAAACCGCGCGAATGTGGCGCCTGCCGCACTCAGTTGAATGCGGCTCAGTGATTTTTGCAGCATGAACCGCACGGTCTGAAACGCAGCGGCCGCAACGGTGACGGGAATCCATAGGCTCATGGCTTCCCTTTTGTCCTTAAATCAACCCTTTGGCCAGAGAGGATGCGCCACCGGATCTTTGGCGCTCCAGAAATACTGACGGAAGATTTGTCCGTAAGAACGATAGACATAGGCCTCGTTGCAGGCCAGATACCGTTCCTTGTTATTCCGGTAAAGCGCAGGCAGCTGATACCACGGTGTGCCCGGGTTCATATGATGAACGACGTGCAGGTTGTTGTTCAGAAACAGAAAAGCCAACGGACCGCGATCTTCGACGATAACGGTTCGGGCCCGCGATTTCTCATGCGCGCGATGCTCCAGAAAAGTGCGGATCTTTACCAGTGCCAGCCCAATATAGGCCGAAATGACAAACGCCCAGACCGGCATGGCAGACGCAGCAGCAATCCACAACACCATGGCCACCCCAGGCAGATGCAATGCCCATGCCAGCAAAATGGCCGGATCGCCACGCAGCGCCCCGCGCAACTCATCGCGAAAGAACGCGGTCTGGCCAATAAGCGGCCCCAGAACCATGCGGCCCAGAAGCGTGTTATTGGCGCTGTAAACCAGCTTTTGCCAGCCGGCCAAAGACTCCCATACCTTGGGGTCCAGATAGTTGGTTTCGGGGTCATCATAGGGGTCGGTCAGTGCCGCATCACGATGATGCGCAAGATGCATATCCCGGAACCGGTTATAGGGAATGAACAATGTCAGCGGCAGCGCCATTAGCGCCTCGTTCACCCATTTGGTTCGAAACGGATGGCCATGCAAAGCCTCGTGAGTCAGGGAAGAATGCAGTGCCGCTATGACCCCCATTGCCGGGATGGCCAGCCAAAGGCTCCAGGACGCCATGAAGAAGACTGTCAGCAACCACGCCCCGTAACAGGCAAGAATCAATGCGAAAGTGCGCCACTCGGGACCGGAACGCTCAGACATCACGCCCCCATGTGATGCCGGCCCAGACACGTTCGTAAATCACATACAGGGTCAGTCCGATGGCTGTGTTGATGATTGCCAGCGTACCGCCAACTGCCGCCGATCCGGTTGCGATCAGCCCGACCAGCGTCATCATTGCCAGCCCCATCGCATTCCAAACCACAGCCTTCACGACTGATCTGCGCCGTGTCTCCATTCCGTCACCCATAGTCTTGTTATGTTTCAAGATTTATCGGCAACAGAGGGGCGTGAGAATTCTGAATATGATTAACAAAACTCATCAAACGTGATATTTATTATCATATGCAGGAAAAAATAGACAAACGAGATCGCGCTGCGCAGTTTCGTCTGCGTCTGGCCCGCGCCATGGAAGAACGCGGTATCAGTCAAAGCGCACTGGCCCGGGGAATCGGCGTGGACCGGTCCACTGTTTCACAGCTTTTGGCTGACGCGGGCGCCCGACTGCCTAACGCGCATGTCGTTGGCTGTTGCGCCTCGGCGCTTGGTGTTTCGGCGGACTGGCTGCTCAGCCTCTCCAACCGCCCTGAAAGCGCGGCAGAGCTGCTGGCCAGTTCCCTGACAATGGCCGAAGCCCCCCGCGCCCTGGTTGATGAGCGTATCTTTGAGTGGCATCAGGAGGCGGCGGGATACAAGATCCGCTATGTCCCGGCCACCCTGCCCGACATGCTGAAAACCCGCGCCGTTCTGGAATGGGAATACGCCCCCCATCTGGGTCGTACGGCCGATCAGGCGATCGGTGCGTCTGCCGACCGACTGGCGTGGATGCGCAGTGCGCAATCGGACTATGAGATCGCGATGCCGCTTTATGAAATCCACAGTTTTGCCCATGGCACGGGCTACTATCAGGATCTGCCTTTGCAGGTCCGGCTGGATCAGATCGATCACCTGCTGGAACTCTGCGAGTTGCTCTATCCACGATTGCGCATCTATCTGTTTGATGCCAAACGGCTTTATTCCGCACCAGTCACGATATTCGGCCCCCTTCTGTGCGTTTTCTACGCCGGCAGCCATTATATGGCTTTCCGCGACCGTGACCGGGTCGAGGTTTTCACCCGCCATTTCGATACCCTGATCCGCGAGGCCGACCTGACTGCCCGCGATTTTCCGGATCATCTGCGTCAATTCAGGTCAGCGATTTCAGGTTCATCTCAGACGCAGTGATGCGGCTTGATAGTTCCTGTGCTATGGTGCCTTCGCGCGAACGTTTGGGACATCCGATCACAAGACGGAGGACTACAGGAATGGACGCACTGAAAACGGCAGAATACGCACGCGCCCTCTATACCGCGCACGGCGACCGGGCCGAGGCGGAGGCCGCTCAGAAAATGCGCGAATGCGAAGCTTCCGGCAACACACAGGAAGCTCAGGACTGGCAGGCCGTGCGCAGCGCTATTCGTCAGTTGCGTGGCCCAAATCAGGCCTGACGCTTAGACTTTGGGGTCGGGGTTCACTGTGTGACCATCCACGGCAATCACCTGCCCCGACACCAGCCTTGCCGCATCCGAGGCGAGAAAGACCGCCATATTGGCGATATCCTGCGCCTCGACGAATCGGCCCATTGAGGTGCCCGCGGCATAGCCCTGGTAAACCTGGTCGCGCGTCATTCCTTTGGCCGCAGCCTCACGCTGCAAAACGCCCTCCATTCGGGGGCCTTCGACAGCGCCCGGGCAGATTGCATTGGCGCGTATACCGTGCGGCCCCAACTCCATCGCCAGCGTCTTCATCAACCCGATCACGGCCCATTTCGCCGCTGAATAAGGCGCGCGAAACGGATACCCATATTGTCCGGCCGTCGAAGACGTCAGGATAATGCTTCCCGCGCGCGCCGATTTCATCATCGGGACCGCATGTTTGGCTGCCAGAAATGCGCCGTCCAGATTGACCGCGACACAGGACCGCCACTCGGCCAGATCGATATCCTCGATCGCGTCAGTCGGCCCTGCGATCCCCGCATTGGCGCACAGCACGTCCAGTCCACCAGCCGCACCGGCCGCCTGAAAGACGGCGCTCATGTCGTTCTCGCTGGTCACATCCGTCCAATGCGCGGTCCAGTGATCCGGCAAGGCCTGCAGCGCCGCCTGATCGATATCCGTCACCCAAACCTCATAGCCCGCTGCGTCAAACGCATCGGCCATGGCACGACCGACGCCCGCAGCGCCGGCCGTGACCAGAACCCGCCGGGTCATGACGGTTTCCGAATGGCCACACCCGCACCTTCGGGGTATGGCAGATCAGCCTGCGCGGCGGCAATTCGCGCCATCGCATCCTCGATTTCGGCCGAAGGCGCGCTGGGGCGGCGGGTTTCCAGTCTGACATGCAGCAAAAAGCTCTCACCCGTTGCCAGCAGCTTGTCGCCCTCGTACATGCTATGGAAAACGTGCAGTTTCTTGCCCTGACCCAACAGCATCTGCGTGCGCACTTCAATCTTTGCGCCCGCATGGACTTCGTCGATATAGCGAAGGTGGTTCTCAGCGGTGAAATAGCTGCCGCCCGAGGCGATGTAATCCGCGTCACAGCCAATAATCTCCATGAACCGGTCGGTCGCCGCAGCAAAAGCCTCGAGGTATTTGGCCTCGTTCATGTGACCGTTGTAATCGGTCCAGTCCAGCGGCACCGCCCGCGACAGAGTCAGGATCGGCTGGCTCAGATCTGCCTGTTCCAGCGTCGGCAGCGCGCCGGGCCGCAGCATTGCGTCATGCTGGTTCAGCACCGCACCTGCCCCGTAATTCTGCAGCTTCAGCGCCCGCATCATCCCGACAAGGTTGTTGTCGCGGATACGCTCCAGTTCGCGGATCGAGTGCATCCCGGATTGCGCATCGGACTGTTCGGCGATCATGTCGACCAGTTCATCGGTAAATTCCGGCACGTCCATCAGCTTGGTCCAGGGCCATTGCAGGGCTGGTCCAAACTGCGCCATGAAATGCCGCATCCCGGCCTCGCCCCCGGCCACGCGATAGGTTTCGAACAGCCCCATTTGCGCCCAGCGGATGCCAAAGCCCATACGGATCGCCTCATCGATCTCTTCCGTGGTCGCAATGCCATCCTTGACCAGCCACAGCGCCTCACGCCAGACGGCCTCGAGAAACCGGTCTGCAATATGCGCGTCGATCTCTTTCTTGATATGCAGCGGGAAGAAGCCGACCGACGTCAGCATTTCCTTGGCCGTGGCAACCAACTCGGCTGAGTTCTTCTCGGTCGGCACCAGTTCGATCAACGGCAGCAGATACACCGGATTGAACGGGTGCGTCACGACGATCTGTTCGGGGCGCAGTGCGCCTTCCTGCAACTCCGAAGGCTTGAAGCCGCTGGTCGAGGACCCAATGATCGCGCCCGGATCACACGCCTCCTGCAACCCCTTGTAAACCTTCAATTTCAGCTCTAGCCGCTCGGGCACGCTTTCTTGAATCCAGTCCGCACCCCTGACGGCATCGGCCATATCCTCGTGAAAGCTCAGCGCCCCCTCGGTCGGCGAAGGCACATCGCTGAGACCGGGCAACGAGCGACGCGCATTGTCCAGCACTTCGCCAATTTTGCGCTCGGCTTCCGGGTCCGGGTCGAACACCCGAACATCCCAGCCATTCAGCAGAAACCGTGCGGCCCATCCGCCGCCGATTACACCACCACCAATGATCGCCGCTGTTTTCATGTCATCCTGCCAGTTGAACGCGCATATTTCATCTTTTTCAAAATACTCCGGGGGTTTGGGGGCTGGGCCCCCAAGTACCGCTCCGTTCTCACTTCGCTACCGGAGCCCGTTTGACCAGCCCCAACTTTTCACGCACTTCCTGCGGTCCGATCACCCGTGCACCCATGTTTTCGATGATGTTGCCCGCGCGCTCCACCAACTGCCAGTTCTCGGCAAGCACGCCTTTCTCCAGCCACAGATTGTCTTCCAGCCCGACGCGCACATTGCCGCCCGCCAAAACCGAGGCGGCAACAAACGGCATCTCGTTCCGTCCCAGCGAGAACGCGCTGAAGGTCCAGTCATCTGGCACATTGTTCACCATCGCCATGAACGTGTTCAGATCATCCGGCGCGCCCCAGGGGACGCCCATGCAAAGCTGGACCAGGGCGCTGGGTTCCAGAATACCTTCCTTCACTAGTTGCTTGGCAAACCACAGATGGCCGGTGTCAAACGCTTCGATTTCCGGCTTCACACCCAGGTCCGTCATCATCTTGCCCATGGCACGCAACGCGCCGGGCGTGTTGGTCATGACGTAATCGGCTTCGGCAAAGTTCATGGTGCCGCAGTCCAGCGTGCAGATTTCGGGCAGACACTCTGCAACATGCGCCACACGCTCGGACGCACCGATCATGTCCGTTGCGGCTTCATTGACAGGGAACGGGTTCTCAATCCCGCCAAAAACGATGTCGCCGCCCATGCCGGCGGTCAGGTTCAGAACCGCATCGACCTCGGCATCGCGAATGCGGTCGGTGACTTCGCGATAAAGGGCCAGGTCACGCGACGGTGCGCCGGTTTCCGGGTCGCGTACGTGGCAATGCACCACCGCTGCGCCAGCCTTGGCCGCGGCAATCGCACTTTCGGCGATCTGCTTGGGCGAGCGCGGCACATGCGGGCTGCGATCCTGCGTCCCGCCCGATCCGGTGACAGCACAAGTGATGAAGACTTCGCGGTTCATTTCCAGAGGCATTGCGTTTTCCCCAAGTTATACCCGGCTTCACCTTGGGTTTTCCCCAGGCTTTTCCCCGGATTCTGATTTGCGTTGCTGCCGACTCTGACGCAGCCTTGGGAAAACACTTGCCAGAATGCGAATCGAACTTGATGAAATCCGCAAAAAACATACTTCAGCCCGAACATCGCGCCCTGAAAACGGCGGTACTGGTGCTGGACGAATGCAACACGCTCAGCTTCGCTTCGGCCGTTGATCCAATGCGCGCGGCCAACCGTCTGGCAGACCGCCCGGCCTTTGACTGGGATTACGTCACCGCAACGGCTGAACCTGCAATGCTGACCAGCGCCCTGCAGGTGCCCGGGATCCCCCTGGCCCGGCTGCAAAGCTGCGAGTTGATGATTGTCGTCGCCGGGTTCCAGCTCGCCCGCCATGCCACGCCCAGTCTGCTGGCTGGCCTGCGCCGCATTGCCGGCACCGGCGCCACCATGGCCGGTATCGATGGCGGACCGTGGCTGCTGGCCGAAGCCGGCCTACTCAACGGCCACCCTGCCACAACGCATTGGGAAGACCTCAGCAGCTTCGCCGCGCGGTTCCCCGAAGTCGACGTCCGCCCGGACCGTTTCACCGTGTCAGAAGGCCGCCTGACTTCGGGTGGTGCGATTCCCGCAGTCGAGATGATGCTTCACCTCATAGCCGCCCGCCATGGCGCCGGCTTCGCCGCGCGGGTTTCGGGCCTGTTCCTCTACGAAGGCGCGCCGCAACCTTCGAAACCCCAAAGCCGCACCGGCGCACCGCATCGCCATTCTGCCCTGACCGCCCGCGCCAATTCGCTGATGGAATCCTCGCTCGACGAACCACTGCCGCTGGCCTATATCGCCGACCGTCTGGGCACCAGTCCCCGTACCCTGCAACAACAATTCCGTCTGCGCCTGAACACCACGCCGCAGGACCACTACCTGCAATTGCGCCTGGCCGAGGCGCGCCGCCTTGTCACCGACACGGACATGCCACTGATGGATGTGGCCCTGGCCACCGGATTCGCCTCACAATCCAGCTTTGCCCGCGCCTTCCGTACGGCCCACGGCCTCTCGGCCCGTGACCTGAGGCAATACCGGACCCAGCCCACGCATCACTGACCAAACCGCTCAATTGTTCAGAAAGACCTCGAGGAAGACACCGCTGGCGACGGGGGCTGCGCCCCTAGAACGGCATCGGATGGGCCCGGTGCGCTTGATTTATCTCGGTCAAAACGTCCGTCGACAATTCAAGATCGGCACCGCGCAGTATATGCTCCAACTGCACGACGCTCGTGGCCCCGAAGATGGCTGACATCATGAAAGGTCGGGTCCGGCACCAGGCCAGCGCCATGTGAACCGGGTCCAACCCGTGGCGATCCGCGATCTCGAGGTAGGCCGCCACTGCGTCAAAGACACGCGCGGACTTGCGTCCCCCCATTGCGGGCACCAGCGACATGCGCGATCCGGCCGGCACTGCCCCGTTCTGGTATTTGCCAGTCAGGAACCCTGCGGCCAAAGGGGAAAAGGCCATCAGGCCCACATCCTCGTGTACGCTCAACTCACCCAGGTCGGTGTCGAAGTGGCGGCAGAGCAGCGAATACTCGTTCTGTACAGACGCGACCCGTGGCGCGCCTGTCTGTTCGGCCAGCCGCAGCCACTGTGCCGTGCCCCAGGCGCTTTCGTTCGACAGGCCGAATGCGCGGATATTGCCCTTGTCCACCTGCGCCTGCAGCGCCAAAAGGCACTCCTGCATGTTCTCCAGAACTTCTCCGGTATTCTTCCCCGATGGCGCATAATCCCAATTTTGCCGAAACATGTAGCTGCCGCGATTGGGCCAGTGAAATTGGTAGAGATCAATGCAATCCGTTTGCAACCGCCGCAGCGAGCCTTCGATGGCCTCGGGGATGGTCTGCCCGGTGATTGGCGCGCCGTCGCGGGCGTGGGCAAACCCCGCGCCGGAATGCTTGGTGGCCAACACATAGTCGCCCTGTCGTGACCGGTTTGCGGCATTCCAGTTGCCCAGAATTTCCTCGGTCCGCCCGACCGTCTCTTTCGAGACCGGGTTCACCGGATACATCTCGGCCGCATCCACAAAGTTGACCCCGGCATCCAACGCCAGGTCGATCTGCGCATGCGCCTCGGGTTCTGAAGTTTGCGTGCCAAACGTCATCGTGCCCAGACACAGGTCCGACACCATGATGCCCGTACGGCCCAGAGGCTTGGTTTTCATCCGTCACTCTCCTGACTTGTTTTCGAAAATCAGGCCTCGGCCTTCTTTTCCCACCGCCCCGACGCCTCGGACCAGTATTGCGCCGAGCATCCCGCGGCGGTCAGCGCCTTCCACTGCCCCCGTGCGTGCTGAACGGCCTGTTCGTCGTTGCCATCGAACAGGATGCACACCCGTTCCAACGCGGCAACCTCGTCGGCCTCGACCGGCGCGCCATCCACCGCCATCACACAGGATGGGTCATTTGCGGCATCCGCCGTGGTGGTCAGCAGGATGGGCTGTGCCACATCATGCGGCCCGCCTTCCCGACCATGCGGCAGGAACCCCTCCTCGGGACCCAGCCACAGTTTTTCATCCAGCCAGTCCATCCGCGCGGGATCGGTCCCCCGCACGGCAATCCGCCACCCGGCCTGCCGCGCCTTGTCAAGCAGCTCCGACAGGGTCTGCTCCAAAGGCTGCCGGGTCAGGTGATAGAAATAGACGGCCCCCATCCGATTACTCGAAATTGTCCTGCACGAACCGGCTCAGTGCGCGCACGCCCCAGCCCGTGGCCCCCTTGGGAGCGTAAGACGTCTCGGTTGAAACCGAGGCAACACCGGCAATGTCCAGATGAATCCACGGCGTCTCTTCCTTGACAAACCGTTGCAGGAACTGCGCCGCAGTGATTGAACCCGCAGGCCGTCCGCCCACGTTTTTCATATCCGCAATGCGTGATTTCAACTGTTTGTCATAGGCCTCGCCCAGCGGCAGCCGCCACGCGCCCTCATCTTCGGCCCCGGCAGATTTCAGGAACGCATCGCAGAACGTGTCGTTGTTCGAGAATACACCGGCATTTTCATGTCCAAGACCGATGATGATCGCACCTGTCAACGTGGCCAGATCGACCATGCCAACGGGCCGGAACCGTTCCTGCGCATACCACATGACATCACACAAAACCAACCGCCCCTCGGCGTCGGTGTTGATGATCTCGACCGTATCGCCCTTCATCGAGGTGATCACGTCACCGGGCCGCGTGGCATTGCCCGAGGGCATGTTTTCGACCAGCCCCACCAGCCCGACGACATTGGCCTTTGCATTGCGTTTTGCCAGCGCCCGCATGGTGCCCGCCACAACGCCCGCGCCGCCCATGTCCATCGTCATGTCTTCCATGCCACCGGCGGGCTTCAACGAAATGCCGCCGGTGTCGAACACGACGCCCTTGCCGACCAGCGCCAGCGGCGCATCGTCCTTGTCGCCCCCGTTCCACTGCATCACCACCACTTTCGAGGGGCTGTCGGACCCCTGTCCGACGCTCAGCAATGTGCGCATTCCCAACTCGGCCAGCTTGTCCTCTTCCAGAACCTCGACCTCAAGCCCCAGCGCCTCCATCTCTTTCAGACGATCGGCGAACTCGGTTGTGGTCAGTACGTTGGCAGGTTCGTTGGTCAGGTCACGGGTCATCCGCACGCCGTCGGCCACGGCATAAAGCGGCGCAAAGGCGGCCTCGACCTCGTCATGCTTGCCGTGGCTGATGGTGACGGTGCCAGGTTCCTCCGCGTCCTTGGTCTTGTGCGCATCGAAATCGTAACTGCGCATCGCGATACCCATGGCCAGATCTTCGCACCGCAGCTGATTGGCCGCCATCACCAGCAGATCCGTGCCCGCTGCCAGCTTGGCCAGTGCCGCACCCGCCTTGCGCGCCTCTGCCCGCTCAGGCCGGCGCGGCAGCACCAGAACATCCAGCGCTTCCGCAGCCATCCCACCCGGCCAGCCCAGCGAGATGACTTCCCCGGTCTTGGCCTTGCCGAACTTCTCACTTTCAACCAGTCGCGCAACCGCACCACGTGTCAGGCGATTGGCGCGACGGGCGGCTGGACCCATTTTTCCCTCTGACGTAATGATGATCGCCACGCGCCCCTCAGCCTGCGCCATTGCATCCACATCGAAGGCCTGAAAACGGACTGGAACCAGACTGCTCATTGCAAACTCCTCAAAATCTGTTCCCCAAGACCTAGCCCGCACCGCGCGGCTTGACCAGATAGCAGTTTTCCCCAGCCGTCATTTGCATTAAAGTCCCGCAAAAAGAACCGACAGGCATCGGGGGACAAGACTTGGCACCAAACGGCAGGCACAAGCCGTCGCGCAGAAAATCACCTTCCGGCAAATTTGGCCCGGCCCCTTGCTTTTTCGGGCTGATGAGGGCGCTGTCGTGATCCTCGACCGCTATTTCGCCCGCAGATTCCTGCAAAGTTTTCTGGTCATTGGCAGCATCTTTCTGACACTGATGATTCTGATCGATCTGATCGAACAGATCCGTCGTTTTGACGATTCCAACCTGTCTTTTGGGCGCCTGCTACAGCTGACTTTGCTGAACACACCCGCTGCCATCAGCGAGATGTTGCCTCTGCTGATCATTCTGTCGACCATTGCCCTGTTCATCGGCCTGGCCCGCAGTTCCGAACTGGTTGTGACCCGCGCAACCGGGCGGTCCGGCATCCGCGCTCTGGCTGCGCCGGTTGTACTGGCGCTGATCATCGGTGCGCTGGCCGTGGCCCTGCTGAACCCGATCGCTGCGGCAACGTCCGAAGAATACCGGCGTCTGGCGGACAGCTACCGCAACGACGGCCGTTCGACCCTGTCCATCAGTCGCGATGGCCTGTGGCTGCGACAAGGGGCGCAGGACGGGCAATCGGTCATTCACGCGCAGGGCACCGAGAATGACGACATCCTGCATCTGACCGGTGTCACGATCATCACCTTTGGCCAAAACGGCAAGCCGACCCAGCAGATCGTCGCTGACGAAGCACGGCTGGAAGATGGCAGATGGGTCCTGCAGGACGCCAAGATCTGGTCCCTGAAGGATGACGAAAACCCCGAATTGAATGCGGTGACGCATGACCGGCTGGACCTGCCCACGTCCCTGACCCGTCAGCGCATCCTGGATTCACTGGGCCAGCAGGACTCTGTCTCGGTCTATGATCTGCCGCAACTGATCAACGATCTGGGACAGGCCGGGTTCTCGACCAAGCAATACGAGGTCTGGCTGCAATCCGAACTCGCGCGGCCCTTCTTTCTGGTCTCGATGGTCCTGATCGGTGCTGCCTTTACCATGCGCCACGTGCGTTTCGGCGGCACAGGCATCGCTGTGCTGACCGCCGTTCTACTGGGCTTTGCCATGTATTTTATCCGCAATTTTGCGCAAATCCTGGGGGAAAACGGACAATTGCCGGTCTACGTCTCGGCCTGGGCTCCACCCTTTGCCGCGCTGCTTCTGTCGCTGGGCCTGTTGCTGCACGCGGAGGACGGCTGATGCGGCACTTGCTACCCTTGTTGCTGTCCGGTGCGCTGATCCACAGCGCGCCAGTTATCGCTACAGCGCAGTCCGCGCCTGCACCAAATGCCGGGCAAGCGGCTGAACCGCAGGACCTTCCGGCCCTTCTGGTCGCAGACAAGATCTTTATCACTCCGGATCGCAAGCTGATCGCCGAAGGCAATGTCGAGGCGTTTCAGGGCGACGCCAAACTGACGGCCAGCAGCATCATCTATGATCGTGAAACCGGTTCGCTCGAACTGCAGGGACCGATCCGGATCGATCAGGAAGGCCGCACCACGATTCTGGCCGATTCGGCGGAACTGGACAACGGTATCCAGAACGGCCTTTTGATCGGTGCGCGCATGGTGTTCGACCAGCAGACCCAGATCGCCTCGGTCGAGGCGCGCCGCGCCGCCGGTCGTTACACGCAGCTCAGCAAGGTCTCGGCCACGTCCTGCCATGTTTGTGCCGACGGTCGTGCGCCACTGTGGCAGATTCGCGCCCGCAAGGTCACGCACGACCAGTTGGAGCGGCAGTTGTATTTCGAAGGCGCGCAGTTCCGTGTGCTGGATTTCCCTGTCTTCTATTTTCCGTATTTGCGCCTGCCGGATCCGACACTGGAACGCGCGACAGGGTTTCTTGTACCGTCCATTCGAACCACCTCGCAGCTTGGGACCGGCGTTCAGGTGCCGTACTTCTTCAAGCTCGGTGACCACAAGGACCTGACCCTGACCCCGTACCTGTCTTCGGGCACACGAACGCTGGGCTACCGGTACCGGCAAGCGTTCAAAACAGGCCGCATAAACATCGAAGGGGCCTACACACGTGACGACATCCAGCCGAACCAGGATCGCGGCTATCTGTTCGCAAGTGGCTTTTTTCTCTTGAAGAACGACTTCCGGTTGCTGTTCAGCATCAACACCACGTCTGACGACGGTTATCTGGCGGATTATGGCCTGCCCAATTACGACCGCCTGCGTAGCGAGGTCGCGCTTGAGCGGATCAAACGGGATACGGCCTTCAGGACCAACCTGATCCACTACAAAACGCTGCGTGACAGCGAAGATCAGGATGAAATTCCGTCGCGAATTTTCGACCTGAACTACCAGAAACGTTACTTCCCCCAAGGGGTTGGAGGCGAAGTCCGCCTGTCATTTCTCAGCCATGCCTACGAGCGTACCAGCGATACGGACGTCACTGGGCGCGATGTGGCGCGCGCCACCGTTGACGCCGAGTGGCTGCGCAGTTGGATATTCGCCACCGGATTACGGGCTGACGCTCAGTTCGGTGCGTCGGTGGACAGGTTCAACATCCGGCACGACAGCAATTTCGCGGATAACGTCAACCGGCTCACGCCTCGTGCGGCAATGACCCTGCGCTATCCGATGCAGCGCCGCGAAGCATCCGGTGCCTCGCAGGTGCTGGAACCTATCGCTCAGGTCGGGTGGACCCATGTGTCGACCAATGACGTGCCGATTGACGAAAGCACATTTCAGGAATTCGATCAGGGTGATCTGCTTTCCCTGTCCCGCTTTCCCGCAGTTGACCGCCGTGAAGACGGGCCGACCGGCGTTGTGGGCGTCAACTGGGCGCGGTACGGCATCAATGGCTCACGTGCATTGGCAACGATAGGTCAGGTTTTCCGCGCCGATGCCGACCCGGCCTTCAACCTGACATCCGGCCTTCAAGGCACGTCTTCCGATTTGCTGATTGCCGGGCAGGTAGACACGGTCAAGGGCTGGTCCATTGGCGGGCGCGGCCTGGTCAACGGCGATTTCAGCTTTGCAAAAGCCGAACTGCGTGGTCAATGGGCGCGCGGTGACGATGCAATCGTCGGCAGCTATGTCTGGCAGGAGCCTGACCCGGACGAGAACGTGGATGACGAAATCTCAGAATTCTGGGTGAACGGGCGCTACAGAATAGACGAGAACTGGCTGACTCGCGCCGAGGCGCGCTATGACCTCAGCGAAGACGAACCGATCCGGTACGGGTTTGGACTGACCTATCAGAACGAATGTGTTCAGGTTAACATGAGCGTCAGCCGACGCTTCACATCAACATCAAGTATTGAGCCTTCGACGGAATTCGGGTTTACCGTTGCCCTGACAGGTTACGCCATCGACGGCGGCGGTAAGAAGTACAAAAGATCATGCAGCTGAAATCAGGTTTCTCAAGGTTTATTCGTTCCGGCTGGATCAGGCGGGCCATTCCGGCACTTGCTGCCGCAGTCATCACGCTCGCAGCCGGGCAGATCTCGGCCCAAAGCCTGTTCTCGCCGGCGATCCGCGTCAATCAGGACATCATCACCTGGTACGAGTTGCAGCAACGCCAGCAATTGCTGACCGTTCTGGGCGTTCCCGGCAGTTCAGACCAAGAGGTGCGCGAAGCTTTGATTGAAGACAGCCTGCGCAATCAGGCCCTGCGCGATGCCGGCATCACGGCAACACCCGAAGACATTGAGGTCGGTATCGACGAATTCGCATCCCGCGGTCAGCTGTCGTCCGACGAATTCCTCAATGCCCTTAAAAATGAAGGGGTCGATCGCGAAACCGTGCGGGATCTGGTCGCCAACCAACTGGCTTGGCGCGAGTTCATCAGCACACGCTTTCTTTCCCAGTCCCGCCCTTCGGAAGACGAGATCAACCGCGCACTGGGACAAGGCGGCAATGGCGGCCTGCAGGTTCTGCTGTCTGAAATCATCATCCCGGTGACCCCGCAAACTCTGCCTCAGGCCCAGGTCCTGGCAGACGAAATCTCGAAACTCGAAGGCTATGACGCCTTCTCTGCCGCTGCCACACAGTACTCAGCCGCCGCTACCCGTGATAATGGCGGCAGGCTGGAATGGCTGGGCCTGACCGACCTGCCCCCGGCCCTGCAACCGGTGCTTCTGGGCCTCAAGAACGGCGAAATCACCGCGCCGCTGTCGCTGCCCAACGCTGTCGCCCTGTTCCAGATGCGCGGCGTTCGCGAGGTTTCGACCGCCGCGCCCCGGTATTCCGAGATCGACTATGCCGCGTATTACCTGCCCGGCGGGCGCAGCGCGGAAACCCTGACCCGGGCCAACAGGCTGAAGGAAGAGATCGACACCTGCGACGACCTTTATGGCATCGCGAAGGATCAGCCGGCTGCAGCATTGGATCGTGTGTCCGCGGCCCCGTCGGAAATCCCGCGCGATGTTGCGCTGGAACTGGCCAAGCTGGACAACAACGAGGTGTCGACAACGCTCACCCGCAACAACGGGCAGACTCTGATGTTCCTGATGCTGTGCACCCGCACTCTGGACAGGGGAGAGGACACGACGCGCCAGGACATTGCGAATGCCTTGACCCAGCAGCGCCTGCAAGCCTTTGCCGACAGTCTTCTGGAACAGATGAAGGCCGATGCGACCATCATCTCGCAATGACCGCCCCCATTGCGCTCAGTTGCGGGGAACCGGCCGGGATCAGCCCTGAAATCGCCGCTGGCGCATGGTCCCAATTGCACGGCGCCTGCCCGTTTTTCTATATCGGCGACGCTGCACACCTGCCCAAAGGCACCCCGATCCGCAAAATAAGCGCACCATCGCAGGCGCAAGCCGTCAGTGCCGAGGCCCTGCCTGTGCTGCACATGGAATTTCCCGCGCCCAACCGACCGGGCCATCCCGATCCGGACAATGCGCCGTCGGTCATCGATACCATTGAACTGGGCGTCAACCTCGTGCGCTCGGGCGAGGCCTCGGCGCTATGCACCGCGCCCATTCACAAGAAGGCCCTGATCGACGGGGCCGGGTTTTCCTTCCCCGGACATACCGAGTTTCTGGCAGCCCTCGCCGGTCAGGAGCGCGCGGTGATGATGCTGGCCAGTTCCAATCTGCGCGTCGTGCCCGCCACGATCCACATCCCGCTGTCCCGCGTGCCGTCCGAACTGACACCAGATCTGCTGCGCGACACCATTGCAATCACGGCTGACGGTCTGCGCCGTCAATTCGGCATCGCACACCCCCGTATCGCGGTGGCGGGCCTCAATCCACATGCTGGCGAAGGCGGCAAAATGGGAATGGAAGAACTGGACTGGATCGCGCCGCTTCTGAAAGGCCTGCCAACCAACGGCTACACCGTCACCGGCCCCCATCCGGCCGACACGATGTTCCACGCCGCCGCCCGCGCCCGATACGATGCCGCAATCGCCATGTATCACGATCAGGCCCTGATCCCGATCAAGACACTGGATTTTGACAAGGGCGTAAACGTAACGCTGGGCCTGCCCTTCATACGCACGTCGCCTGACCACGGCACCGCACTGGACATCGCCGGAAAAGGAATCGCCAATCCCACAAGCCTGATCGAGGCCCTGAAGCTTGCCCAACAGATGGCACAAACCCCTTGATCCTTCACCTGGCCGAAAATATCCCCGCCGGAGGCAAAAAACCTCTGGCGCTTACCCACCAACCCGCGCCACGGTAATCGGATCATGAGCGCAATCGACACCCTCCCCCCTCTGCGCGAAGTCATCGCGTCACATCAGCTCTCGGCCCGCAAGTCGCTGGGTCAGAACTTTCTGCTCGACCTGAACCTGACCGCGAAGATCGCCCGTCAGGCCGGGGATCTGACCCAATGCGATGTGCTGGAAATCGGGCCGGGCCCCGGCGGACTGACCCGTGGCCTGCTGTCCGAAGGCGCGCGCAAGGTCGTCGCGGTCGAAAAAGATACGCGCTGCATCGCCGCCCTGAACGACATCGCCGCCGCCTATCCAGGCCGGCTCGAAGTAATCAACGGCGACGCTCTGGAAATCGACCCTCTGGCCCATCTGACCCCGCCGATTCGCATCGCAGCCAACCTGCCGTACAATGTCGGCACCGAACTGCTGGTGCGGTGGCTCACACCGCCCAAATGGCCGCCGTTCTGGCAAAGCCTGACTCTGATGTTCCAGCGCGAAGTGGCCGAGCGTATCGTCGCCCAACCCGGAAGCAAGGCCTATGGCCGCCTCGCTATCCTGGCCCAGTGGCGAGCCGAGGCGCGTATTGCCATGTCCCTGCCGCCCGGCGCGTTTACTCCGCCGCCCAAGGTTTCAAGCGCAGTGGTCCACCTGACCGCCCTGCCCGAGCCGCGTTTCCCGGCAAATGCTGCAACACTGTCCCGCGTGGTCGCCGCCGCATTCAACCAGCGCCGCAAGATGCTGCGCGCCTCGCTGAAAGGCGTGGCCCCGGATATCGAGGATCGTCTGCTGGCTGCCGGTATCCAGCCCACGGAACGGGCCGAACAGGTCCCTCTGGAAGCCTTCTGCGCGCTGGCGCGTGAAGTTTCCAAAGGCTGAAACAAAAAACCCCGGGCGTAACCCGGGGCTTCTTCTCAACCGATACGAGCGCTTACTCAGCCGCTTCCGGCGCGTCGCCTTCACTTGAAGGCGCTTCTTCAGCAGGTGCAGGCGCGGCCTTGGGCTTACGGCCCCGGGGCTTGCGCGCGGGTTTTTCCTTTTTCTCGGGCGTTTCGGCGACCGGCGCATCCTCTTTGCTTTCCGGCGTCTCGACCAGACCCGATTCCGGCGTTGCCTCCTCAGAACCGAAATCCATCACGTCGGGCTGCGGTGCCTCGGCCGGGTCTGCCTGGCGGGCAGCTTCACGTTCCTGACGTTCGGCGCGTTCGCGATCGCGTTCGGCCTGGCGCTCGCGATTCTGGCGCTCCTGCTCTTCGCGGCGCGCATCAATCTCGCGCTGCGCTTCGCTCAGCATGCGCAGATAATGCTCGGCGTGCTGCTGGAAATTTTCGGCCGCCACGCGGTCGTTGGACAACTGCGCGTCACGCGCCAGCTGATTGTACTTATCAATGATTTGTTGCGGCGTGCCACGCACCTTGCCCTCGGGGCCTGAACTGTCGAAAACCCGGTTTACGACGTTACCACCAGAAGGGCGATTGCGGTTATTCTTGGCCCGCGAGCGGGATTTTGAAGATCTCATCTTACTTTACGTCAGCCTTGTCATTCGCTGTCGATCAACCCGTACCTTACGCTGCTCAGAGGCTTGTCCCGTACCGCGTCATCGACTTTTTTGGGCTTGGCGTCAGGGGTGCGCTGCAAAAGCGCCAGCCTCGCTGACTACTCTGAGTAAGCATGTCCTGCCCGCGCAGACAAGGGGTTTATCGGATATTTCGCAGCTTTTTTACTTTCGCAGGCGCATTTCAGCCTCAGTTTTCGGGCCTAACCGGGCATTCTTGCGACAATTACCCGATCCCGCCCGTCCAGATCGGAAATGACACGAATTTCCGCCAGTCCGGCGGCATCAAACAACGCGGACACATAGTTGGCCTGCGTCGGTCCGATTTCGACCAGAAGACGCCCGCCCCGCGACAGAAAATCCGGGGCCGATGACGCGATCCGACGATACGCATCTAGCCCGTCGCCCTCATCTGTCAACGCTAGTCGCGGTTCATGTTCGCGTACTTCGGGGGAAAGCTCCTCCATTTCGGAAAGCGAGATATAAGGCGGGTTCGAAACGATCAGGTCAAACATGCCATCAACCGCCCCAAACCAGTCGGAATGCCAGACATCGATGCGGGCCTGCACCTGATGCTGCACCGCATTGGCGCTGGCCTGCAAACAGGCGGCTTCGCTGAGGTCGACACCAACCCCGGTTGCGCTGCGCCGCTCGGCCAGCAGCGTAATCAGAATACAACCGGACCCGACCCCCAGATCCAACACCCGGTCAAAAGGTTCGCTCAGGGCCGCTTCAATCAATACTTCCGTTTCGGGGCGCGGGTCCAGAACATCACGGCTGACGCGAAACCGGCGGCCGTAAAACTCGCGCTCTCCCAACAGGTGCGAGACCGGAACGCGTATGGCCCGAAGCGAGATCAGCTGGTCGTAGCGCTCGGCGATATCCGGCGACAGCTCCTCGGGCGCGATCAGAGTGACCCGGCTGGCTTCGATCCGGGCCGCATGAGCAAGCAACAGCCGCGCGTCCCGCGCCGGATCTTCAACGCCTGCCGCGCGCAGCCGGGCAGTTGCCGCCACCATCGCCTGCGCCGCAGTCTGCGCCCCGGTCATTGCGCCATCTCGGCCAGAAGCCGCGCCTGATCATCTGCGGTCAGCGCATCGATCACCTCTTCCAGATCGCCCTGCATCACCTGATCCAGCTTGTACAGAGTCAGATTGATACGGTGATCCGTCATGCGACCTTGGGGGAAATTATAGGTCCTGATCCGCTCGGACCGGTCGCCCGAGCCGACCTGACTGGCCCGATCCGCCGAACGCTCGCTGTCGATTCGCTGCCGCTCCAGATCGTAAAGCCGCGTTTTCAGCACCTGCATCGCAATCTCGCGGTTGCGGTGCTGGGATTTCTCGGAACTGGTTACCACGATGCCGCTGGGCAGGTGGGTGATCCGTACGGCCGAGTCGGTGGTGTTCACGTGCTGACCACCAGCACCGGAAGACCGCATCGTGTCGATGCGGATGTCACCCGCGTCAATCTGGATATCCACGTCCTCAGCCTCGGGCAAAACTGCCACCGTAGCCGCCGAGGTGTGAATTCGTCCGCCACTTTCGGTTTCTGGCACCCGCTGCACCCGATGCACGCCGGATTCGTATTTCATGCGCGCAAAGACGTTGTCACCCTTGATACGGGCCACCACTTCCTTGATCCCGCCCAGATCGGAGGCTTGCTCCTCGATGATTTCGAACTGCCATCCCCGCGCTTCGGCATAGCGCTGATACATGCGCAAAAGGTCTCCGGCGAACAATGCGGCCTCATCCCCGCCGGTGCCGGGACGGATTTCCAACATCGCCGGGCGCGCATCCGCTGCGTCCCGCGGCAACAACGCCAGTTGTAACGCGTGCTCTGCGTCGGGAATACGTGCCTGCAACGCCGGGATTTCCTCCTCGGCCAGTTCCTTCATGTCGGGGTCGGCCAGCATCACCTTTGCCTCGGCCAGATCGGCCACGAGCTGTCTCCAGGCCATGATCTGATCAACCACCGGCTTGAGGTCAGAATATTCCTTGGCCAATGCCGCAATATCACCGCCCGACGCGCCATCTGCCATGGCCGCTTCGAGGTACTGGAATCGCTGAGTTATCTGTTCAAGGCGTTCTTCGGGGATCATGCGCGGGGTGTCTATCATCCGGGGGCTTTGGTCAAGGGCAAGCCTTGTGCTAAGCTGTTATTCATGAAACGGATCGTGCTTGTTCTTGCCCTCTGCGCGGCACCTGCCATGGCCGATGTGGTCGGCCCCGGCGGCAAGGTTCAGGATTGTTATTGCACCGATAAATCCGGCACCCGCGTCGAACTGGGAGAGATGATCTGCCTGCAGGTCGATGGCCGCATGTTCATGGCCCAATGCCAGATGTCACTGAACGTCCCCATGTGGCGCGAGGTGCAGGAGGGGTGCCTGTCCTCAGGGCTGCAACAAAGCCAACCACCGGTCGACACGAACCCGGTTTACCCCAAAATCTGAACGCCCGAACCGCAATCTGCCGTGAATGCGCAGGATGTCCCCGTCTTGCTGTGCCGTTGTGTAATCGGGAAACCCTAATGTCGGTGTTCGGGTGACATATGTCACCATTCCATCACCAACCGACCCGGCCAAAACCGTTGTCCGTGGAGCGGCCCTTGCAATTGTATCGAAACGCGCCAACCCGTCCGGACCGGTTTCAACCACGCGCACCACGCCGCCTTTCATGTCCCGGTCCGAGTTACCAACCGGCGCGACGTGCCATGTCACGGGATCGGACGGAGCCAGCCGTATGAAAGCCGCCAGTCCAACCACCAGCGCAACACAAAGCCACAGCACCATCTTTGTCATCCCGATCCCAACCCTTTGACAAACCCTAGCCGGATCGGGATGCGGGGCAATATGCGACCCCGGTTATCGTGACGTCACTCCGGGCAGGATGCAGATCAATTCAAACAACAGGTTCGCCGCTGTCAGCGCCGTGTTGCCGGACGGATCGTAGGGCGGCGAAACCTCGACCAGATCACAGCCCACGACATTCATGCCCCCAAGCGCATGGATCAGTTGAAGCGCCTGCGGTGTGGTCAGCCCCGCAATCTCGGGTGTCCCGGTGCCGGGCGCATAGGCCGGGTCCAGACTGTCAATGTCGTAGGTGATGTAAACCGGATGATCCCCTACAGACTTGCGGATAAGCGAGCCGATCTCGGTCAGGTTCTGCTGCCACAGTTCCCAGGCCGGATATTGGCGGAAACCCCATCCCTTCGCTTCAGTGAAATCGCTGGCGGCGTAACCGGACCCGCGAATTCCGATCTGAAAGGTCTTGTCGGGAATGATCAGCCCCTCTTCGTAGGCGCGGCGGAAGACGGTGCCATGGGTCTCACGCTCGCCAAACATTTCGTCATTCACGTCCGCATGGGCATCCACATGCACCAGGGCGACCGAACCGTGCTTTGCCGCAATCGCGCGCAGGATCGGCAGGGTGATCGAATGATCGCCCCCCATCGCCACCGGGGTCACGTTCTGCGCCAGAATGCCGTCATAGCTGTCCTTTATGATCGTCAGACTGTCAGCCAGCGAAAACGTATTGATCGCCAGATCGCCGATATCGGCAATCTGCAAACTGTCAAACGGCGCGGCGAATGTCGCCATGTTATAGGGCCGGATCATCGCGCTTTCACTTCGGATCTGTTTCGGCCCGAACCGCGTGCCCGACCGCCACGAGGTGCCGATATCCATTGGAATACCCAAAACCGCCACATCCAGCCCCTCAAGCGAGGCCGCCTGCGGAAGGCGCATGAAGGTGTTCGGTCCCGAAAACCGGGCCAGATCATTGCCGCTGATCGGTTGGTTGAAATCTGCCATGCCTGTTTTCCCTTCTGCCCGGTCACACAATCAAGCAAATACCGGAAGTATGACTAACCAAATGTTAAACCGGAGCCAGCTTGTTCCAGCCCAGCAGGCAAATGATCTGCGTCGCCACATGCGCCCCGGCAATCGCGGTGGCGCCGGAGGTGTCGAACGGAGGCGAAACCTCGACCACATCGCCGCCCTTGATGTTGATCCCGGCGATGTCGCGCAGAATGATCTGCGTCTGGATCGAGGTCAGCCCGCCCCAGACAGGCGTCCCGGTACCGGGTGCAAAGGCAGGGTCCAGCCCATCAATGTCAAAGCTCAGGTAAACGGGACTGTCGCCCAGAATACCCTTGATCTTCTGCGCCACGGCGGCAGGGCCGGACTCATACACTTCGCGCGCGTCGATGATGTTGACGCCCAGCGTATCCTCGTTGTGTGTGCGAATCCCCACCTGAACCGAGCGCTTCGGGTCCACGATCCCGGATTTCACCGCCTTGTAGAACATCGTGCCGTGGTCCACGCGGGACATGTCGTCATCGGCCCAGGTGTCCGTGTGCGCATCGAATTGCAGCAGCGATATCGGCCCGTATTTCTCGGCATAGGCCTTCAGGATTGGAAAACTGATGTAGTGGTCCCCGCCCAGCGTGACCGAGGCGACATTCGCCTCCAGAATGGTGCGGATGTGATCGGTCAGCGTGTCGGGAAAGGCCGGGATGTTGGCATAGTCGTAGGCCATGTCGCCATAGTCGACGATGGCCAGTTCGCTGAGCGCATCAAAGGGCCAGCCATAAGGCGCATCGGGCGATTGCAGGGCGCTGGCCTCGCGGATCGCGCGGGGGCCCAGACGGGTGCCGGGGCGGTTGGTGACGGCCTGATCAAAAGGTACGCCTGTCACGGCGATGTCAACTCCGTTCAGATCCTTGGTATACAGCCGCCGCAGGAACGAGGTCGCGCCCCCGAACGTGTTCTCGTAGGACAACCCCTTGAGGTCGGGATTGGTGAACGCCTCATCCACTTGGTTTTTTGCGTCTTCCAGTGCCATGTCTTCTCCCTGTCAGCCCAGCGGCTGCGCCTTTTCCACGATCCGGGCAAAGAATGAGGCCCCGATCGGTGCGATGTCGTCGTTGAAGTTGTATTTCGGGTGATGCAGTCCTGCACCTTCACCCTGTCCCAGAAACAGATATGCGCCGGGACGTGCCTGCAGCATATAGGAAAAATCCTCGGCCCCCATCTCGCGCCCGCTATTGGCCGTGACCCGGTCATCGCCGGAAACCTCGCGGGCGACTTCAGCCGCAAATACCGCCTTGGCGTCATCGTTAACCGTGGCTGGGTAACTGACGTCATAGTCCAGCCGCGCTTCGACACCGTAGGATACCGCCTGCCCCTGCACGATCTGCTCCATCCGCTCCATCACCATCTTCTGCACATTGGGATCAAAGGTGCGCACGGTGCCGTTTATATAGGCCGTGTCGGGAATCACGTTGTTCACGGTTCCGGTATGAATCTGCGTGACCGAAACCACCAGATCATCCAACGCGTAGTTATTGCGGCTGACGATGGTCTGGATCGCCTGCGCGATACCGCAGGCCGCCATCACCGGATCGCGGGTTTCATGCGGCATCGCGCCATGGCCGCCCCTGCCCTTTATATGCACCTCGAACGTGTCGACCGCCGCCATGATCGGGCCGGGCGTTGTGTGGAACGCCCCTTCGGCAATGCCCGGCGCGTTGTGCAGCGCATAGACCTGCGAGATGTCAAACCGGTCCATGATGCCTTCTTCCACCATCACGCCGGCCCCGCCGCCTTCTTCCTCGGCGGGCTGAAAGATAAGTGCAACCCGCCCCCGGAAATTTCGTGTCTCGGCCAGATACCGCGCGGCCCCCAGCAACATGGTCGTGTGCCCATCATGGCCGCAGGCATGCATCTTGCCCGGATTCGTCGAGGCATAGGCGACACCAGTCTCCTCCGTGATCGGCAGCGCATCCATATCCGCACGCAGGCCAATGGTCGGCCCTTCACCCTGCCCGTTGATGATGGCGACCATGCCGGTTTTGGCGATGCCTTCGTGCAGTTCATCCACGCCGAACTCGCGCAGACGGTCCGCGACAAAAGCCGCCGTTTCATGGCATTCGAACTCCAGTTCCGGGATTTTATGCAGGTGCTGGCGCCATGCGGCCATATCGGCAGAGAAATCGGCAATTCGGTTGACGACGGGCATCGGGGGTGGACTCCTGATCCAAGCTGCGGGATGGATGCATCTGACACCGGAACAAGGGGCTTCGCAATGGCTGAAAATCCGCTGATCACCGACTCTGACGCTGGGATCGAGCGCTTGCTGGAAATCATGCGCCGCCTGCGCGACCCCGAATCGGGCTGTCCGTGGGATATCGAACAAGATTTCGCGACCATCGCCCCCTACACGATCGAAGAAGCCTACGAGGTCGCTGACGCCATCGAACGTGAGGCGTATGACGAGCTGAAGGGCGAGTTGGGAGACCTGCTGTTTCAATCCGTCTTTCACGCGCAAATGGCTGAAGAGGCTGGGCATTTCACCTTTCAGGACGTGGTTCGCACCATGTCGGACAAGATGGTCGACCGCCACCCGCATGTGTTCGGCGACGAGTCCCGCGACAAGTCCGCCGAACAACAGACAGCGGACTGGGAAACCATCAAGGCGGCAGAGCGTGCAGGCAAGAAACAGAAAGGAGCGTTGGACGGGGTTGCGGCCAACCTGCCTGCCCTGCTGCGTGCCCATAAACTGCAAAAACGCGCCGCCCGGGTCGGATTTGATTGGCCCGATGCCAGCCACGTGTTGGCCAAGATCACGGAAGAGGCCGCTGAACTGGAAGAGGCGCGCGACAGCATGGATGCCGACGCGCTCGAGGACGAATTCGGTGATCTGCTGTTCGTGATCGTCAACCTTGGCCGCCACTTAGGCATCGAACCCGAGGCCGCCCTGCGCCGCACAAACGCCAAGTTCACCCGCCGCTTCGAGAAGGTCGAAGCCCGGCTGGCCGAACGCGGTAAGACGCCCACCCAAAGTGATCTGGCCGAGATGGATGCGCTGTGGGACGAGGTGAAAATCGAGGAACACCGCGCCAATGGCAAACTCCCGCCGGTAAGCGCAACAACCGGGGCCTGAAACAACTGGACAAGACACGCTCAGCTTGTCAGTGTCCGACCTTCACCACCCCCGGAGGCAGAGCATGACCGCCCGCAAGATCATAATCGACACCGATCCCGGACAGGACGATGCCGTCGCCATCCTGCTGGCGCTGGCCAGCCCCGAAGAGGTCGAGGTTCTGGGCATCACCGCCGTCGCCGGAAACGTGCCGCTGGAACTGACGGCCAAGAATGCGCGTATCGTCTGCGAACTGGCCGGTCACACCGAAGTGCCCGTTTATGCCGGATGCGACCGCCCGCTGAACCGCCCTCTGATCACTGCGGAACATGTGCACGGTAAAACCGGCCTGGACGGCCCTGTTCTGCCCGACCCGCAGATGCCGCTGGCGCAAGGCCACGCGGTCGATTTTATCATCGACACCCTGCGTACACAGGCACCGGGGACCGTGACGCTTTGCCCGCTGGGTCCGCTGACCAATATCGCAACGGCGTTTCAGAAGGCCCCCGACATTGTCGACCGCGTTCAGGAAATTGTCCTGATGGGCGGGGCTTATTTTGAGGTCGGAAACATCACCCCAACAGCGGAATTCAACATTCACGTCGATCCGGAAGCTGCTGATATCGTGCTCAAATCCGGAAGGCCTATCGTCGTCATGCCGCTGGATGTCACTCACAAGGCACTTGTCACCAGACCCCGAAATGACGCCTTCCGCGCGCTCGGCAACAAGGTCGGCATCGCCGTGGCCGAAATGACAGATTTCTTCGAGCGGTTCGACATGAACAAATATGGCAGCGAAGGCGCTCCGCTGCACGATCCCTGCGTCACCGCCTATCTGATCCGTCCCGACCTGTTCAGCGGGCGTCACGTCAATGTCGAGATTGAAACCCATTCAGAACTGACCATGGGCATGACCGTCGCAGATTGGTGGGGCGTCACCGACCGCGCACCAAACGCCACATTCATGGGCGATGTGGACGCTGATGGTTTCTTTGCACTACTTACAGAAAGGCTGGCCCGGCTATGACCGCAGCACTCCGCCTCGCCCGACCGGACGACCTGGACCGCCTGATGACGCTGGTTTCCGCATTCCATGCCGAGACCGGAATTGAACAGGATGCCGACCAGCGGCGCGAAGCTCTGCGTCCCCTTCTGGAAGGAATCCCGCATGGGTGCATATACCTGATTGGCCCCGGCCGGGCTCCGCTGGGCTATATCATCCTGACTTTCGGGTGGTCGGTCGAGTTCGGCGGCATGGACGGCTTTGTCGATGAAATCTACATCCGCCCGGCCGTGCGTGGACGCGGTATCGCTTCCGAAGTGCTGCACGATCTGCCCAAAGCCCTTGCCGAGGCCGGAGTGACGGCCCTGCATCTGGAAGTCGATCGCACCAATGACGCTGCGCAAAAACTCTACCTGCGCAGCGGCTTCAAGGCCCGCGACCGCTATATGCTGATGAGCAGAACGCTCTAGCGGCTTTCCCCGCGGAAGATCACATCGGGGTTATACATTTCCTGAACCGGGTCATCCTGAGACACCTGCATCCCTGTGATCGGGTAGGTATCGGGTCCTGCGCAGGCCGCAAGGAAGGATACGGACAGGGCCGAAACCATCAGAAGGAATTTTGATACAGACATCGTGAGCTCCTTTCTGCAATGCAATCAGGATAACTCATGTTGAGACACCGCCGTTAGGAACAAGTTCACACATAACGATATAATACTCGGCCATTTTCCGCCGATATGTCTGTTTTCGCGGTCTTTTGACCAGCATATTCACTGCTAGAGCATTGATAACCATAGACGATCCAGCGATCGGACTTTTCGAGCGTTTTCCTAATTTCGTCTCGGATTTTTTGAATATTTTCTGTCCTCGCATCCCGAAATTTACACTTTCGCGACAAAACGCGCCCCTTTGCCACAACCTGAAAGCGATACGGAGAACTGAGATTTTCACCACATGCTCCAGTGACAGACAGCAAGGCGGCAGCTTGAAAACGCCCCCCATCAAAAGCCCTATCGTTTGTAACACATAGAATGAGCAACCGATCTGGCACCTGTTTGACGCCGCTCTGGTTCTCCCAAGCCCTGGATGGGCGAACATAGACCCGATTGCTGATCAGCTCGGTTCTACCACACTGCTGCGCCCCACAACTCGGCCAGAACCCGTCAAACAATCATGTTTCCCAAGCTGCTTGCCGAATGGCATGAACCGGGCGACTACGGGAACTCTTGTCCGAGGCACCTATCCCCAATTCACTGAAATGCCGTACCCCGCCCCCGCCTAATCGGCGAGGGAGGAACATGTTTTTTTGACACGCGGGCCAAAGCATCTGACTCCGCAATGATCTTCAGTCAGGATTCTTATTATTTTTGCCGAAAGGCTCCGACTCAGCGCAGGATCGATGCTCCGGCATATTCCGCGACCTCACCCAGTGACTCCTCGATCCGGATCAACTGGTTGTACTTGGCCAGCCGGTCCGACCGCGCGAGCGAGCCGGTTTTGATCTGACCACAGTTAGTTGCAACCGCCAGGTCAGCGATGGTTGCGTCCTCGGTCTCGCCCGAGCGGTGCGACATCACATTGGTGTAGCGTGCGCGATGCGCCATATCGACAGCGCGCAGGGTCTCGGTCAGCGATCCGATCTGGTTTACCTTGACCAGCATCGAGTTGGCACAACCGCGCTCGATCCCTTCGGCCAGACGCGCCGGGTTAGTTACAAACAGATCATCACCCACCAACTGTATCTTGTCGCCGATCATGTCGGTCAGAGCTTTCCAGCCGTCCCAGTCATCCTCGGACATGCCGTCTTCGATCGAGATGATCGGGTAATCCTTGACCAGCGCCGCCAGATACTCGGCATTTTCCTCGGACGTCAGCGAGATATTCTCGCCCGACAGGACGTATTTGCCGTCCCTGTAGTATTCGGTTGCCGCACAATCCAGCGCCAGGTGGATTTCCTCGCCCGGCTTGTAGCCTGCCTTTTCGATGGACTGCAGGATGAAATCCAGAGCCTCGCGGGTGGATGCAATATTGGGGGCAAAGCCGCCCTCATCGCCGACACCGGTGGCCAGACCAGCGGCTGACAACTCGCGTTTCAGCGTGTGGAACACCTCGGACCCCATGCGCACGGCTTCGCGGATATTCGCGGCCGAGGTGGGCATGATCATGAATTCCTGAATGTCTATCGGGTTGTCTGCATGTTCACCGCCGTTGATGATGTTCATCATCGGTACAGGCAGAACACGGGCCGAAGTGCCGCCCACATAGCGATACAATGGCTGCGTGGTGAAATCCGCTGCGGCCTTGGCAGTCGCCAGCGAGACACCCAGGATTGCGTTTGCGCCCAGACGGCCCTTGTTTTCGGTCCCGTCCAGTTCGATCATCGCCTGATCGATCGCCACCTGCTCGGTCGCGTCATAGCCCACCAGTTCTTCCGCGATCTCACCGTTCACGGCGGCGACGGCTTCCAGAACGCCCTTGCCCATATAGCGCGACTTGTCGCCATCGCGCTTTTCCACCGCTTCATAGGCGCCGGTTGATGCGCCAGAGGGCACAGCGGCGCGGCCCATGGTGCCGTCTTCCAGGATCACGTCCACTTCGACCGTCGGGTTGCCCCGGCTGTCCAGAATTTCACGTGCATGGATGTCGATGATGGTGCTCATAAGGCCCGTCCCTGTGGCTGCGTTCAGTTGCACGCCTCATACCATCACCGGGTGAAAAGTAAACCGGTCATGTTATCGCTAACACGCTAATCAGGTGACCTTTAGGGCTAACAGCATCCTGTTTGCGCCAACCTGCGACGATCCGTCAGGCCGCAACCGCCATGGCACGCGCCAGACGGCGCTCGCGAACAAAGGTGTAAAGGCCGGAACCCATGATCAGCATGGCACCGGCCAGTGTCATCTGGTCGGGACGTTCGCCGAACATCAGCATCCCTGCGGCAATCGAGAAGACCAGGCGGGTGTACCGGAATGGCGTCAGGGCCGACGCCTCACCGATCCGCATCGCGGTTACGATGCCATAATATCCCAGAACGCCAAACCCGATCGCGCCAAGATAAGGACCGATCTGCGCCGTTTGCAGCGGAATGACCGGTTGAGCCGAAAACACCATCAGAACCGCACCGGCAAACGCCACCGCGATGTAGGCCTGCAGCGCCACAACAGATGACGCGACGCGAACATCAAGTTTCCGCGTGATCAGATCCCGCGCCGCAATGGCAATCACGGTTGCCACGACAAACAGGGACTCGGGCTGGAAACCCTCAAGTCCGGGACGAATGATCATCAGAACACCGATGAAACCAACGCCAATCGCGCTCCACCGCCGCCAGCCTACCTGTTCCCCCAGAAACAGCGCCGCCCCCATGGTCACCGCCAGCGGCATCGCCTGGAACACAGCTGCAACTGTGGACAGGTCGACAAGCGACAGGGCGGTAACAAAGGTCAATGCCCCCACCGCTTCGGTCGCGGCACGGGCCAGCGGCAACGGCTGCCACGCCACCGGATCAAGGATGCGTTTGCGTGTGGCCAACGACATCAGCACGAAAACAAGGCTGCAAAACAGCCCCAGAACAATCATGATCTGGCCGGTCGAAACACTGGTCGACAGATGCTTGATGAACATGTCTTCAAGCGAAAAGGCCGCCATCGAGCCAATGATCAGCAATATGCCGTTTACGTTATTCATGCGCGTGTCCGTTTGGGTGGGCTGAAAAAATCTGAGCCTGTGAGTCACCAAAACCGGAACATTCGCGACGTCGCAAGCCGGATTACGACAGGTATAATGAATTGATTTGAAGCGACCAATCGCTTTTCGTGATAGGTCAGTCCTGTTCCAGCGGCACACCATACAGTTCCAGCCGGTGCCCTTTCAGCTTGTAGCCCAGCTTGGCGGCAATCTTTTCCTGCAGTGCCTCGATCTCGGGATCAACGAACTCGATCACCTCGCCCGACTGCATGTCGATCAGATGATCGTGGTGATCGCGCTCGGCGTCCTCATACCGCGCGCGTCCGTCGCCGAATTCCAGCCGCTCCAGTATTCCCGCCTCTTCGAACAATTTGACGGTCCGGTAGACTGTTGCGATGGAAATGCCGGAATCAACGGCCGAGGCGCGCGTGTACAGTTCTTCGACATCCGGATGGTCTTCGCTTTCCTCCAGCACCTGGGCAATTGTGCGGCGCTGCCCCGTCATGCGCAGCCCTTTGGCTTCGCATCGGGTGATGATCGTATCCGGCATGATGACCCCCAGAAGTGTTCGGGTTTCTGTCTTAGTACGTCTGCACGGCGCGCGCCACAGGTGATTTTCCAGTGCGCCCTAGACTGCAGACCGCAGGTCAGCCCAGACCGGCAGATGATCCGACGCAATATGCGCCGGCCGCGCGTTATGTACACCGTGCAGCATTGCCTCAAGGCCGCCGCCCAGCGCGATTCGGTCCAGCGCGCCCAGGGGTTGCGCCGCCGGAAAGCTTGCGACCGGAGGCAGAAACCGCATGCCCGGAACCAGGTGATCCAGCACGGGCTGACGCGACCATTCGTTGAAATCCCCCGCCCAGACAGTCGGCATACTGTTCTGCCCCGCATCGCTGCGCCTGAGTTGCGTCAACTGCTGGCGGCGGGATGCGGGCAGCAGGCCCAGATGCATCCCCATAACCCGAAGCGGACCAATCTGAGTATCGAATTCGACCTGAACGGCCCCGCGCGGCTCCAGCCCCGGCAACTCGTGATGGGATGCGCTGCGCACCTGTATGGCGTCACCCCGCCAGATTACTGCGTTGCCGTGCCAGCCCAGGCTGCCCGCGCCGCCCAGATCGACAATGTTCCAGCCAGCTTCGTCCAGCATGAAATGCGGCAGCGCCGCAGGCCGGGGCGGCAGACGTTTGTCGGCCTCCTGCAACACCACGATATCCGCTTTCATTCCCTCCAGAACCTGAAGGATACGCTGCGGCTGACGCCGAAGGTCCAGCCCGACGCATTTCTGAATGTTGTAACTGGCAAGTCGAAGGGTCGGCGAACGGGTCATGGGCTTCCGGTTGTCGTAGACCTCTAAGATTGCGTCGCCCGTTCCCGTGTGCAACCCCGGAATACTTGTTTTTCGGTGCAAAATCCGCGCAGTTCAAATCATTGGCGAAATGCACGCTATTGACTATTTGTGCAGCGGATTGATGTTACTTCGGGGTAAAACGGGATGGCAATGCCGGACACTGACAACAAGAAACGCCTCGAAGGTCGGTCGCTGCTTGTGGCCATGTGGGGCAACCTGTTCATGGCCGGGGCCGGTATTCTGGCCGGTATCCTGTCAAACTCCAATGCCATCATGATGGATGGCCTGTTTTCATTGATCGGTTTCGGCTCTGCCGTTCTGGGCCGCCGGATCAGCCAGCGCGTCGGCGCAGGACCCGACAAGCTGCGCCCCTTCGGATATGCGGCGGACGAGGCCATCTTCTCCACCTTCCGTGCCCTGTCGCTGCTGGGGCTTGTCCTGTTCGCTATCACAAACGCAATCAAGAACATCTACAGCTATCTAAGCGGCATTGATCCCGAGCCGCTGAATTTCGCGCCGATGTTCGTGTATTTCGCAACGATCGGGGCCACCTGTCTTTTCCTTTGGGCCTTTCATCACTTCACCTGGCGCAAGACCGGAAAGAACAGTTCGATCCTGCGTCTGGAGGCCCGCGCTTCGCTTTTCGATGGTATGATCACCGCCGCCGCCGGACTGGGGCTGGGCGCCATCTACCTGTTCCGCGATGGCCCCCTTGCGCCCATCGCTCCGATCGGGGACTCGATCATCGTTCTGGTGCTCTGTCTGCTGGCTGTCGGTACCTATTTTCGCGAGTTCCGGGGCGGTTTGGGAGAACTGGCGAACGTCACCGCAAACCCCGAACACCTGGCGACCGCGCGCCGGGCCCTGCGCGAAGCCATCGCCGAAGACGGTGGTACCTTGCGGGACATGTCCGTGACAAAACAGGGGCGCAGCTTTCTGGTGACGGTCTACTATGATCCGGGCCGCCCCGTCACTGCAGACGAAATCGACACCCTGAACTTGCGCATGATCAGCGATGCACGAACCGCGTTGCCTGAATCGGATGTGTTGCTTTTGGTCACCCAGTACCAGCGGCGCTGGCCGGACACGATCAACCCGTATCAGGCGACACCCTAACCTCTGCGCTCACGTGCCACAGAAGGTCGCCCGGACCACTTCATTCTCGGTCGGGGGTCGCATCAGGTCGGCCGCATCAGGCTGATCCACGTATGGGTTCGCCAGTACCTTGTTCAGACGGTGAAACGGCGCGTAGTCCCCTTTCACGGCGGACTGAATCATCTGTTCGACACGGTGATTGCGCGGGATGAAAGCCGGATTGGCCATTGCCATAACGCTTTGCGGGTCTGCCTCGCGTACCAGACGCGCGCTCCATCCTTCGGCCCAGGCGTCAAACGCCTCGCGCTCGGTGAACTGGTCCCGTGCCGCATCGCTGCCCAGCGCGCGGAAAGTATTTGTGAAATCGGCACCGTTCTGGGCCATCCGCGTCAGCAGGTCGGAAATCATCTCAAGATCGCCGTCCTCTGCCGTTGCAAGCCCGATCTTGGCCCGGAACCGGCGTAGCCAGTTCGCCTGCAGCAGCTCGGGCATGGCGTGCACGACCTCAGTCGCCTCCTCGACGGCGGCTTCCTTGTCCTCCATCTGCTGGATCAGCGATGTGGCCAGTTGCGCCACATTCCAGACGGCAACCTCGGGCTGGTTGGAATAGGCATACCGCCTCATCCGGTCAATCGAGCTGTAGACCGTGTTCGGATGATAGCTGTCCATGAAGGCACACGGCCCGTAATCGATGGTCTCTCCGGCAACCGAGCAATTGTCGGTGTTCATCACCCCGTGAATAAACCCCACACTCATCCAACCCGCGATCAATTGCGCCTGCGCGTCGACAACCGCACGCAGCAGGCCCATGGGGCCCTCTGTGTCGGGATAATGGCGCGCAATCGCGTAGTCCGTCAGCCGTTTCAAACTGTCCAACTGCCCGCGCGCGGCAAAGACCTGAAACGTACCCACCCGCAGATGGCTTTGCGCCACACGGGTCAGAACCGCGCCGGGCAACGGACCTTCCCGCAGAACAACCTCACCTGTTTCCACTGCCGCAAGCGCCCGGGTCGTCGGGATGCCCAGCGCGTGCATGGCTTCGGAAACCACGTATTCGCGCAGCACAGGACCCAGCCAGGCGCGTCCGTCCCCTTGCCGCGAAAACGGGGTCGGTCCGGACCCTTTCAACTGAATGTCACGGCGCACCCCATCCGTGCCGACCGTCTCACCCAAAAGCACGGCGCGGCCATCGCCCAGTTGCGGATTGTAGTGCCCGAACTGATGCCCGGCATAAAGCTGCGCCAACGGTTCGGCCCCTGCAGGCACGGCGTTTCCGGCAAAGGTCTCGGCCATTTCCTGCACATCACCCGCAGAAATTCGCAGAACCTTGGCCAGATCGGCATTGAACGCGATCATCTGCGGTGCTCGAACGGGAACCGGCGCCTGTCGCGCAAAAAACGTATCCGGCAGCCGGGCGTAGGAATTGTCAAAGGGGATCGTCAGGGTCATGCGCCAAACATATGGCCTGTGCCTGCAATTGCCATAGCGGATTGCGCCATCCCGTGCATAATTGACCCGAACATCCGAGGATCAAATGACCGCACAAGAGATGATCAATCACCTGCAAATGCAGCGCCACCCTGAAGGCGGCTGGTTCCGGGAAACCTGGCGCGCCAGCAATTCAGGCCGCGCCACTGGAACCTGCATCTATTTCCTTCTGCAGCAAGACGAAAGCAGCCACTGGCACCGTGTCGATGCCACGGAAATCTGGCTTTACCACGCCGGCGCGCCGTTGGTCCTTTCGCTGAGCGCAACCAGCCACGGCCCGGCCACCGATCACCTGCTCACCCCCGATCTGTCTGAGGGTGAGCCGCAACTGATCGTGCCGGAAAACCACTGGCAATCCGCCCGCAGCACCGGCGCCTATACATTGGTCAGTTGCACGGTCTCACCGGGGTTTAAGTTCGAAGGCTTCGAACTGGCCGAACCCGGCTTCGACATCCCGCGCAGCTGACCCCATGGATCACCGCGCGCTCGTCTCTTCCATCCCGGCAGACACAAAGGACCGTCTGCAAAGACGCTCGGACATCTTCGGGTTGAAACATCTTCTGATCTATCTTGGGATTCTGGCTGCAACCAGTGCCGGCATCGCTGCACAAATCCCGTTCTGGCCCGTTCTGCTCTTACCGCAGGGCATTCTTCTGGTCTTCCTGTTCACGCTCAGCCACGAATGCACCCACAAAACCCCGTTTCGGACCGGATGGCTCAACGACGCGGTCGGCCAGGTGGTCTCGGTTCCCATCGCGCTGCCCTTCACATGGTTTCGCTTTTTCCACCTGGCCCACCACAAATGGACCAATCACCCGCAGAATGACCCCGAGCTCGACGGCAAGCCCCGCCCGGACAACTGGCGCAGCCTTGCGGTCTACCTCAGCGGCCGGCCCTACTGGTCCGGCATGGCACGGGTGATGTTCCGCAACGCCCGCGGCAGGATCGACGCCCCCTACCTGCCCGCCCGCCAGCACCGCGCAATCCGGGCCGAGGCGCGCTGTCTCCTGTCCCTCTACACCCTCGCGGTCCTCAGCCTGTTGTTTTCCCCAACCCTCTTCTGGCTGTGGATCCTTCCGGTTCTGATCGGCCAGCCGTTCCTGCGTCTCTACCTGTTGGCCGAACACGGCCTCTGCCCGCCCGTCGCCAACATGCTGGAAAACTCGCGCACCACCTTTACCAACAGGCTGATCCGCTTTCTCGCCTGGAACATGCCCTACCACGCGGAGCACCACGCGTTTCCGAACGTCCCGTTCCATCAGTTGCCCGAACTGCACCGCTGGACACAGGCGCATCTGAAATCCACGTCAAACGGCTATGCCGAATTCACCTCGGACTACACCCAAAGCCTTAGCCGTTAGGATCCGTTCTTCATCTGGCCACAACTATCCCGGGGTGAGGCCGCAAAGCCGAGGGGCAGCGCCCCTTACCCGCCAACCGCGACCCCAGGGGACGGCGAGGATACAATCCCGCCCCCCACCAACGCCTTGACCCCGGTTGTTCCCGGGCACGAGGTCGGCAGCCCCCGCGCGACGCGCACGGCGAGATAGGCAAAAGCCTGCGCCTCCAGCATGTCGCCATCCAGTCCGACGGCCTCGACCGGTTCGACGGGACAGTCCAGTGACACACTTAGCATCTTCATCAGCACCGGATTGCGCCGTCCGCCGCCCGTAACCAGCACTCGTTCGGGCGGTTTCGGGCAATGCTCCATCCCCTGCGCCACACCGGCCGCGCACATTCCGGTCAGGGTTGCGACCGCATCCGCATCGCCGAGCTCTTTGACCAGTTCAATCATCTCGGCAAAATCGTTGCGATCCAGTGATTTCGGCGGCATACGGGCAAAGAACGGCTCGGCCAGAAACAGCTCAAGCGCGCCGGTCTCCACCGAACCGCCCTGCGCCACAGCCCCGTCCCGATCCATTGGCAAACCCAACCTCGCCTGCATCAGATCGTCAACCGGCGCATTGGCCGGACCCGTGTCAAAAGCCAGCAGCGCGCCCGGCACCTCTGGTCCGGCACAGGCCGGATCCACATAAGTCAGGTTGCCGACCCCGCCAAGGTTCAGGAAACACAGTGGCCGGGTCGCGCCAATCCATTTGGCGCAGGCAAAGTGAAAGAACGGTGCCAGCGGCGCCCCCTCGCCCCCCATCGCCACGTCGTCGCTGCGGAAATCCCAGACCACCGGCAAGCCCAGCGCCTGCGACAGGCCAACGCCATCGCCAACCTGCAACGTCCCTTGTGTTTTCGGCGCATGGGCCAGGGTCTGTCCGTGAAACCCGATGACGTCCACCTCTTCGAACTCTGACAGAAGCTCGGCATGGGCGCGGGTCACCAACTCCTCCGCCGCGTCGACCTCGGCGCCGTGCCAGCGTCCCAGCGCCCTGCGCAACAGCGCGCGTTCCTCATCCGAATACGCGCGGTACAGGCTTTCCCCAAACCCGAGAATCTCACGACCGTCTGTTACCACAACAGCTGCATCCACCCCGTCCAGGGATGTGCCTGACATGGCGCCCAAAGCTCTGACGGACCCGTTTTTCTTGATGGCCTGCCCCACGCTTGTCTCTCCTGCAACTTCATTCTGCGCCTGAAATCCCGGCGTCAGGCTCAACCTGCCCATGTATAGCCGCACAAAGCAAGTCGCATGGAATTCGCCGATCACAAGGCAACCGGAATCGTTGCCTCAAATCTATATCCAACCCGGTACCGCGATCTGACTGTGGCGGGATTTGCGAAAAAGTGACGGAGTATGGCAAGTTACAACCATATGGAATTCAGAACACCCGAGTCATTACCTGATGCAGCGACCGGACACACCCGAGGGCACCAATCCGATTGAGGCCCGCAACTACCAGCTGATTTTCTGGTCAGGCGCGCTGGCGACGATCGGCGGGCAACTGGTCAACCCCCGGCTGGTTCTGCCATTCCTCTATCTTGCGCTTGCTGCCCCCACCTTCGTTGCAGGCCTGCTGCTGCCGTTTGTCACCGGCGCAAGGCTGATCGCTGAAATCTTCGTCTCGCCCTTCATCAACCGCGTGACCCGCGCGAAAGTGGCGGTCTATATCCCAAACATCCTGACCGGGGCCATCCTGGCCGTCGTGGCGTTGTTTGCCACCAACCTGCCACAGATCATGGTGGTCGCATTGTTCCTGATCACCGCGATCATCATGGGCCTGTGTCAGGGGATCACCAGCCTCGGCACCAGCCAGATCTACGGCGTGTCGGTTCCCAAGGCCAAGCGTAACCGGATGGTCTTTGCCCAGGCCACGATCTCGGGCGTTCTGGCCATTGCGATTGTCTGGATCACCAAGGATCTTCTGGCCTCAGAAGAACCCCTGCAACGCCATATCGTCGTCATGTGGTGCGGTGTTGTCGCGATGTTTGCCGCCGGTATCAGCTTTGCCGGTGTCCGCCTGCTTGAGGAAGAACACGCTGCCAAACCCGCGCCGGCACAAAAGCCCAAACCCCTCGCCGAGCTTGCCACCGGCTTCAAAACCGGCATGGCCCTGGGCTGGTACCGCAAATTTCTGACCGCCCGTATGATCTTCATCTCGGTGGAACTGGCCATGCCGTTCTACACCATCCACGCGGCGACCTACCATGTGGGCACCAAACACTCGCTCAGCTACTTCGTCATGGCCGCCAGCGCAGGTGTCGTGATCGGCTCGGTCGTCTGGGGCTGGCTCAGCGGGCGCATATCGGTCAAGCCGGTCATGTGGCTAGGGTGCCTGATTTCGATGATATCGGCCATTCTGGCGCTGGCGTTCACGATCCTGGGTTACGCACAGAACGTCTGGCTCTACGCGCTGGTGATCCTGCTGCTGTCCGTCGGAGGTAATGGCGTGATCTACGGTCGCTACCTCTATCTGATCGAGTTGACCGAGGAAAAGGAACGTCCCTACCTTGTCGCGCTGGGGGACGTGATTGCCGGATTGGTCGGCATCGTGTTCGCCGCCATTCTTGGCGCCGTGGCGCATCTGCATGACCCGGTCACGCCCATTTTCGTGCTGGCGGTGCTGAACCTGATCGCAATGATATACGCGTTCAGCCTGCCACCGGTCGACCCGTCACCTGAACCGAAAGACCCCTAGGCATCGATCTCAGCGAAAAAGGTGCCTTTCCCTTACCCATCCCGCCGCCTATACAGTGCCCCGCAACATCAACCCCGAGGGCACGATATGAACTACCACCCCAAATCGGATTTCATCGCCACGATGATCGAGCGCGGCTTTCTCGCCGACTGCACCGATTATCAGGGCCTTGACGACGCGCTGATCAGCGGGGTGCAAACTGCCTATATCGGATATGACGCCACGGCGCAGTCGCTGCACGTGGGTCATTTGATGAACATCATGGTTCTGCGCTGGCTGCAAAAGACCGGCCACAAGCCGATTACCCTGATGGGTGGCGGCACGACCAAGGTGGGCGACCCCTCGTTCCGCTCGGACGAGCGCCCCTTGCTGGGCCCCGAACAGATCGACGCCAATATCGCGGGCATGAAGCAGGTTTTCGCCAAATACCTGTCCTATGACGACAGCGAAACCGGCGCGCTGATGCTGAACAATGCCGAATGGCTGGACAGTCTGAACTACCTCGATTTCCTGCGCGATATCGGGCGGCATTTCTCAGTCAACCGGATGCTGAGCTTTGAATCGGTGAAATCACGGCTGGATCGTGAACAATCGCTGAGCTTCCTCGAGTTCAACTACATGATCCTGCAGGCCTATGACTTCCTCGAGCTGAACCGCCGCTATGGCTGCGTTCTGCAGATGGGCGGTTCAGACCAGTGGGGCAATATCGTCAACGGCATCGACCTGACCCGCCGGGTTCTGGATCAGGAGATTTACGGCCTGACCACGCCGCTGCTGACGACCAGCGATGGCCGCAAGATGGGCAAGTCGCAGGGCGGCGCGGTCTGGCTGAACAGTGACATGCTGAGCGCTTACGAATTCTGGCAGTTCTGGCGCAATACCACCGACGCAGATGTGGGCCGCTTCCTTAAAATCTTCACGGAACTCCCTGTCGAGGAATGCGACCGCATGGGCGCGCTGGCCGGGTCCGAGATCAACGAGGCCAAAATCCGTCTCGCCAACGAAGTCACCACGCTGCTGCATGGGGCCGACGCCGCCGCGACGGCGGAAGCCACCGCCCGCGAGGTTTTCGAAAAAGGCGGTGTCGGAGGTGATCTGCCCACCCTGACCCTCAGCGTGGATGAACTGGGCGACGGCATGTCCATCGTGCAGATCATCGTGAAATCCGGCCTAGCAAAATCCGGCAAGGAAGCCAAACGCCTGATCGCCGAAAACGGCGCCAAAATGGACGACGCACCGTTGACGGATGCGGGCCTGATGATCGACGCAGGCGCGCTGTCTTCACCGATCAAGCTGAGCGCCGGAAAAAAGCGTCACGCGCTGGTTCAGCTGGGCTGAACACAAACACAATTTTCCGAAGCGGCCACCTGACCGGTGGCCGTTTTCGTTTGACTGCCAAGCTTAACCATGGGCGGAGCGCCAGCTAAGTGGACAAGGCCGCAAATCTGGAAAAGAAACTCCGGATTTGCAGAAGGAAAAACAGGCTGACAAAAGGCCTTAAATCCCAGTGCAAAGGACGTACCCGAGCCAGAATTTGCGAAAAACTGCAGTTTCGGCGATAGTTTTGGTTCAGCCAAAACCAAGGGAGGGGCTTCCGGTGTTTCAAAGTCTCCAATTCACGCTCGCTGTTTTGTGCGTTGCCTTTGCTGGCTCCGCGAACGCTCAGCTTTATGGCCATGAGTTCGAAGGCAGCCAGTCTCCGATCCGCGAAGGGGAACAACCCGTTATCCCTCTGGACACCGAGGACCCAACCTACAATGCATGGCGCACCCCCCTGCCGAGTTTTGAAGGAGAGCGGGAAGGACGAGAGCCCGGACTTGTCGACCCTCAGCGTTTCTTTGGTCAAGGCTATGCGCAGCTTCCAACGTTTTTGCACCAACCCTTGGCCTTCACGCCCGGCGATCTTGCAGCGGCTGAAGTCGACGTGGCGATCATGGGAGCATTTACGGATATGGGCAGCGGCGCGCGCGGTGCCTCACGCGGGCCAAACGCCGTGCGCAACTCATCAATCTACCTCGGCTACGGGGCACGGCAGCCACACATGCACGTCATGGTGGACCCACTTCAGGACATGACAGTCGTCGACTACGGCAACGCCCCGAACGACATGATGAGCACCGAGCGCACAATTCATGCGGTTCGCTCGTTTGTTGGTCAGGCAGCGGCGGTACAACACGCCGACGGCAGCCATGTGATACCTTTTGTCGTAGGTGGCGATCATTCACTGATGTATCCGAACGTGGCAGCCATGACGGACGTTTATGGCAAGGGTAACGTGGGCGTTGTTCATTTCGACGCACATTACGATGCCGGGAAATACAGCTTTGGGCATCTGATCAATCACGGTATGCCAATTTACCGGTTGATCGAAGAAGACCTGGTTGAGGGTAAGAATTTCATTCAAGTGGCTTTGCGCGGATACTACCCGGACGAAAAAGCGTTTGAATGGATGCGCACCAACCAGTTCCGCTATCATACCATGGCCGAGATCGAACATCGCGGCTGGGACGCGGTTATGGAAGACGTCATTGCCGAGGCAAATGACGGACCGGAGTATATTTTTATCTCTTTCGACATTGACACCTTTGACCCGGCATTTGTTCCCGGCACGGGAACGCCCGAACCTGGCGGCCTGATGCCGCGCGAAATCTTTCCGATAATTCGTCGTCTCTGCGCCGAGGCAAATGTGATTGGGTTCGAAATTGTCGAACTGGCTCCGTTGATGGACCCAACCTACGTTTCGGCTTTGAATGCCAATCGAACGATCAGGGAATGCCTGACCGGCATTGCGATGCGTAAACAGGGTCTGACCGAACCGGATTACAAAAGCCCGCTCACTGTTTCACACGGTCAGAATGACAATTAGGCTTTCGGTCTGTTCAGTCTTCTTTGTTTCTCTGACCGGTTTGGCAGCACAGTCCGAGCCACATAAGATTTCGTGGTCTGATCTTCGCGAAGGCCGCCTTGTCGAGTGCGCTCAGTTTTTGGATGAATACCAGTCAAACCCAAGTTGCCTGCCCAGAGACTTAAGCGATCGTATGCTATCGATGCAGATTGCCGAATGCGTGCCGGGGAACTCTGACCTGGAAGGCGATCTTGTTCTCATTGCCGGGTACGCTCATCCCGTTGAGTTTGAATTCAAGGACGTGAAAAACTTCCTGTTAGTGCCTCTGTTGTCTCAGACGTGCCGGCATCCAACCGCACCACTTCCTGATCAGGTAATTTCTGTTGAGTATCCGGAAGGCGTCGACTTAACTGCGGATCCGGTTTGGGTGACAGGTGAAATCTTCATCCGACAGTCTCAGAGCGAACTCGCGCCTTCAGTCTACAAGATCAAAGCTTCGGACGTTGTTACAGCAACCATTCCTGACGTCTCAGCCGCCGAGTGAAACCACCCGTCAGGCGATAAACTACCCATTTGGGACGGAAACGGACCTTCATGCACACACGACTGGACAGGCATAGCCTCTTCCCATTAAATGAACATACGTTCAAATCACCGCAGAGGAGCCCGCCATGCAATTGTCCACCACAGCCGCGATCGTCACCGGCGGCGCATCCGGATTGGGCGAAGCCACTGCCCGCTATTTTGCCGAAAACGGTGCTCAGGTCACGATTCTGGACCGGGACGCCGACCGGGGAACGCAGGTGGCAGAGGATATCAACGGGCACTTTGCGAATACGGATGTAACTGACGAGGCCTCGGTCTCTGCTGCCATCGCATTGGCCACGGACAAGATGGGCAAGATCACGGCCGCCGTGAACTGCGCCGGTATCGCTTATGGCATCAAGACGGTCGGCAAGGATGGCCCCCACCCGCTGGACGCGTTCCAGCGAACCATCGACATCAATCTGGTCGGCACCTTCAACGTGTCACGTCTCGCCGCAACCGAGATGGCGCGGAACGAACCCGAACCCGACGGCGCACGCGGGGTGATCATCAACACGGCGTCGATCGCGGCTTTCGACGGACAGAAAGGTCAGGCCGCCTATGCTGCCTCCAAAGGTGGCGTGGTGGGCATGACCCTGCCCATGGCCCGTGATCTGGCCTCGACCGGCATACGCGTCATGACCATCGCGCCCGGTATCTTCATGACCCCGATGCTGGCCGGGTTGCCGGAAGAGGTGCAGCAGCAGCTTGCCGCCGACGTGCCCAACCCGCCCCGTCTGGGTGATCCGCGTGAATACGGGCGGCTGGCTGGATTCATAGTCGAGATGGGTTACCTGAACGGCGAAGTCATCCGCATCGACGGCGCGCTGCGCATGCGCTGATGCACCGAATACGGCCGCAGGAATTTGGTACAAATCAAACACACCCGCGATGGCGGGACGTACAAAACAGTACTAAGTGCCTTCGGCCTTTTCTTCCAGCATCAGCCATTCTTCCTCGGCGGCGGACAGTTTCTCCTGCCGCTCGACCAGCGCATCGGTTGCTTTCTGAAACTTGACCGGCTCGCGGGTAAACAGCTCCGGGTCGGACATCAGGTCTTCCAGCTTGGCAATCTCGGCCTCAAGGCGCGTGATCTCGGCCGGAAGCTTTTCCAACCGGTGCTTTTCCGAGAAGGACAGTCCCGATTTCGGCTTCGTCTCCTGCTTGACCTTTGCCCTTGAAGGCTTTGATTTTTCTTCTTTCTTATCGGTCACGTCGCCGCGTTGCGCGATGTAATCCGACCAGCCGCCAGCATAGACCGTGGCGCGCCCATTACCCTCCATCGCGATGGTAGTGGTGGCCACGCGATCAAGAAAGTCCCGGTCATGGCTGACCAGCAAAACCGTGCCATCATAGTCGTCCAGCAGTTCCTGCAACAGGTCCAGCGTCTCGACATCCAGATCGTTGGTCGGTTCGTCCAGCACCAGCAGATTCGATGATTTTGCCATCAGCTTCGCCAACAGCAATCGTGCTTTTTCCCCACCAGACAAAGACTTAACGGCTGCTCTCGCCTGCCGCTCGTCGAACAGAAATTCCTTGAGATAGCCAACCACATGCTTGGGCTGGCCGCCGACCATAACCTGATCAGCCTTGCCCGACACCCGCATGTCCGGATCACCGGTCAGGCTGTCCCACAAGGTCATTTCGGGATCAAGCTGCGCCCGTGTCTGATCGAAAACCGCGATCTCCAGATTGGTCCCCAGGTTGACCGCGCCCTCATCCGGCGCCTCTTGTCCCAGAAGCATCTTCAACAGCGTCGTCTTGCCCACACCATTGGGCCCGACAAAGGCCACACGATCACCGCGCTGAACCAGCAGATCGAAATTTCGCACGATCTGCGTATCCCCAAAGCTCTTGGCCAGCCCTTCGGCCACAATCACTTTTCGGCCGGATTTCGGGCCGGATTCCAATGACATGGCGGCAGCGCCCTGACGTTTGATCTGCGCTGCTTTCTCCGCCCGCAGCGCCTGCAAGGCACGCACACGACCCTGGTTGCGCTTGCGTCTGGCGCTGATGCCCTCAACTGCCCATTTCGCCTCGGACTTGATCAGCCGGTTCAGCTTGTGGCGTTGCTGGTCTTCCTCCTCCCAGACCTTGTCCCGCCACGCCTCGAACGCGTCAAACCCCTGTTCCTGCCGCCGCACCGACCCGCGATCAATCCACAAAGTCGCCCGCGTCAGTGCGCGCAAAAAGGCACGGTCATGCGAGATCAGGACAAAAGCCGCCCGCGCTGACCCCAGCTCGCGTTCAAGCCACCCAATCGCTTCGATATCCAGATGGTTGGTCGGCTCGTCCAGCAACATAAGATCCGGGGCCTCGGCCATCAGCTTGGCCAGCGCCGCCCGCCGCCGCTCGCCGCCCGAGGCGGTCTCAACCGCGCGTGACGGATCGAACTTCAACCCTTCACCGGCGCGTTCCACCTTGTACAGTTCGCCCGGCTCCAATCCGCTGGACGCGTAATCGCCCAGCGTTGCGAACCCTTCCATCGTCGGGTCCTGCTCCATGTACCCAACCGATTTTCCGGGCGGCACAACGATTTCGCCGTGATCAGGCTCGACCAGACCCGCCATCACTTTCATCAATGTGGATTTGCCTGATCCGTTGCGCCCGACAAGGGCCACCCGATCACCGGGCTGGACCACAAGATCAAGCCCGGAAAACACCGGATCACCCCCGAACGTCAGGGAAATACCGGACATCTGCAACAAAGGAATTCTCGCCATGCCCGCCAGCTAAACCGGCTGACGGGACGCGTCAACGCCCTCGCTTCACCTTTTCCAAAATACTCAAATCACCCGGCCACGGTTCGCAGCAAACGTTTGCGGCCCGGGGGTATCGCTCCGATCTCAAGCCCGGTAAACACATGCAACGTGTTCATGTGCCGGTCCACCACCGCATGATCGCTGACCCAGCCCCCCATCATCAGATAGGTCCGCAACAGTGGCGGCATACGCAGCATCGCCTTCCTCACATCCGGCCTGCGCCGCAGGCGCGCGGCAAAGCGGAAAACATCCGGTGCCTTGACCCGGGGCAACCAGCGCTTCGGTGCCAGATGGCCATGTTTGAGCATGGCGAATGCGTCCAGGTACTCGGCCGTCTCGGTGCCTGCAAAAGAGGAACAGCCAAACAGCATCCGGACCTCGTTCTCGTCCACATAGGTGGTCATGGCCCCCCACGCGACGCGCAGTATGTCGTGATCGAAACAGTCGGGATGTATGCAGAACCGCCCCATCTCAACCATCCGCCCGCTGATACCTTCAAGCGCCGAAAGGTCATAGAATTGCGAGGAATAGCTGCGCCCGATGTCAGCGCCGCTGTTCATTGTCAGCATGCGGAAGCAGCAAACCAATTGCCCGCTGCTTCGCACGTCTTCAACCAGTATATGCGCGCAGACCGGATCGAAATCGTCCTGATCGGTCCGCCCCGTTCCAAATGCCAGTGTCCGCAGTCGCTGCGCCGTCGCAACGTCCTGCGGCGATTGCGCAAGACGGGCGCGATACCGCCCCCTACCGAGCAAAAGTGCCATGGTCGCATCCTCCGCGGTTGCTGACCCGATTTCGACTTGCCGTATCGATACCATGCAATGTGTGACTGTCGTGTGACCATCGCTAGTTTTGGCGGAACTTTAGTTTGTTGCCCCCGGGATGTTGGCCGGGTTGAAGTTGCCGATGTTACCGATCAGCTGGCGAATAAGCCCCTGGTCCTCGATGTTGGATTCGGTGACGCGGCGCTCCAGCGGCACTACGATTCCATCCTCCAGGCCAAAACGTTCGATGTTTCGCACAACACCCCGCTGGTCGAAACTGATGGCCAGCAACTCTCGTGATACCACTTCGGGCTTCTTGGGGCCGTAAAACCGGACACGCGACGCCACATAGTAGTAACCCGAATCCCGAACTACACCGGTCGAGGTGGGCGCGCCGACCGCTTCGGCCACGCTGTCGCGGGTGTCTACGCCAACTTTGATTTCTGCCAGCTCTTCGGCCGGTGGAATATAGCCGTGGTTTTTGTAGGTCGCCGTACAGGCACCCAGGGTTGCCAGGCACGCAGCAAAGACAAGCGTCTTCGACGCCGGATTGAACCTGTTCACGATCTTCAACATCTGCACCCTCTTGCCTTGGCCTCTTGCGGCTTCTATCCGATTACAGAAACCGGTGCCTTGGTTCAACACAGGAAAGGGCCATGAAGTGAGCAACCATACATCTCTGCGGGTGGCCGACCTGCCGCAAAACACGCCGACGCCGTTTGATTTGCGCCCTGGCACCCAATCTTTGGCGGCGATCAAGGACGAACTTGGGCTGCTGGGGCTGCGCAAACTCAGCTTCAAGGGAGACGTGCGCGCGCAGGGAAAGCGAGACTGGGTGGTCAGCGGCAAGCTCGGCGCGACGGTCGTTCAGCCCTGTGTCGTCTCGCTGGATCCGGTGACAACCCGGATCGATATCCCGGTCACACGAGTATTTCTGGCCGACTGGAGCGACCCAGACGAAGAAGAGTTCGAAATTCCCGAAGGGGACGAAACCGAACCACTGGGTGCTGAAATCGATCCGCAAGCGATCATGATCGAGGCGCTGTCGCTGGCCCTGCCCCAATACCCGCGCAAGGACGGCGCGGAACTGGGGCAAGCTGACTATACCCAGGCGGGCAAACAGGCGATGACGGATAAGGACGTCAAGCCGTTTGCCGGACTGGCCGGTTTGCGCGATGCGATGAAAAAAGACGAGTGACACGAGGGCGATTTCCTGTCATAGCAGGCGCTCAGAAAAATCGCTTGAACATGACGAGAATCGCAGTATTTTCGCGCGCTCATCGGAATTTGGGTTGGACATTGCGGGGCTCGTCCCCTAAACGCGCGTCAAACCACGAGAAAACGAAGAATGAAACCCCGGCCACAGCGAATCTGTCGGCCCATAGTAGACAAAGGTTGAGACCATGGCCGTCCAACAGAACAAAGTTTCCAAGTCGCGTCGCAACAACCGCCGCGCACACGACGCTCTGGTTGCTGCAAACCCGAACGAATGCCCGAACTGCGGCGAGCTGAAGCGCCCGCACCACGTTTGTGCATCCTGCGGCCACTATGATGATCGCGAAGTCGTCGCACAAGCCGACGAAATCGATCTGGACGAAGACGCGGCCTAAGCCTGACAGGACGCAGGCCCAGGCATGACGGATCAGCCCACGCAAAACGACCGGATCATCATCTCGGTTGATGCTATGGGTGGTGATGCAGGGCCCGCTGCCGTTGTCGCGGGTATTGCCAAATCGGCAAGTAAGAACCCGGACATCGGATTTATCCTGCACGGGCCGGAAGAAGAGCTGCGCAGACTGGTTGCCAAACGGCGTGTCCTTGAAGGGCGCGTCGTTTTTCGTGATTGCCCGGACGTGGTCACGATGGAGGACAAACCCAGCCAGGTGGTGCGCAACGGCAAGCAGACCTCGATGTGGTCGACGCTGGAAGCGGTCCGCGAGGGCGATGCCCATGGCGCGGTGTCCTGCGGCAATACCGGCGCGCTGATGGCGTTGTCGATGATGCGCCTGCGCAAATTGCCCGGCGTGAACCGTCCGGCCATCGCCATTCTGTGGCCTTCGCGCAACCCGCAGGGTTTCAACGTGATGCTGGATGTCGGGGCGGATGTCCGCGCCGACGCAAAGGATCTGCTGCAATATGCACTGATGGGCGCATCCTACGCGCGCAATGGCATGGCGCTTGGCCGCCCCCGCATCGGCCTGCTGAACGTTGGGACCGAAGAACATAAAGGCCGCGCCGAACTGAAAGAAGCCCACACGATGATTACGGAATTCGCGGAGCAGGCGAATTTCGAGTTTGTGGGTTTCGTCGAAGGCAGTGATATCCCCGGCGACAAGGCGGATGTCATTGTAACCGATGGCTTTACCGGCAATGTCGCCATCAAGACCGGAGAAGGCACAGCCAGCCTGATTGGCGATCTGCTGCGCGAGGCGTTCAAGTATTCGCCCCTGTCCCGGCTGGCCTCGGTTCTTGCGATCACCTCGTTGCAACGTCTGAAGAAACGCATTGATCCTCGTCGTGTGAATGGCGGCGTGTTTCTGGGCCTGAACGGGACCGTCGTGAAATCGCATGGCGGGGCGGATGCCACGGGTGTCTCGGCGGCCGTCAAACTGGCGTTTACCCTGGCCGAGTCGGGTTTCGCTGAAAAATTGGCGGCACGGGTTGCATCCACAGCCGAGCTTGCACAAGATGCCGCGCATACTCCGCCCCAGGCGGAAGAATAACAAAAAAGGCAGTACCTACAAAATGGCAGGCCGTTCAGTTGTAGTTGGTATCGGGCATTATTTGCCGGAACGCGTGGTCCCGAACTCTGAATTCGAAAAAACGCTGGATACAACGGATGAGTGGATTCGAACCCGTTCCGGAATCGAACGCCGTCACTTTGCCGCCGATGATGAGACGACATCCGATCTGGCCATCAAGGCAGCAACTGCTGCGCTGGATGATGCCGGTCTGACCGCCGATGATATCGATGCCATTGTTCTGGCGACCTCGACCGCCGATCTGACCTTCCCGTCCGCTGCAACGATGGTGCAGGCCGGACTGGGCATGACCCGTGGTTTTGCTTTCGATGTGCAGGCTGTCTGCGCCGGGTTTGTTTTTGCGCTCGGCAATGCGAACGCATTGATCCTGGCGGGTCAGGCAAAGCGGGTTATGGTGATCGGCGCCGAGACGTTTTCGCGAATCATGGACTGGACCGACCGGTCGACCTGTGTGCTGTTCGGAGATGGCGCCGGTGCGCTGATACTTGAGGCACAGGAAGGTGAAGGCACGGCGCAGGACCGTGGAATTCTGGCGACCGACCTGAACTCGGACGGGCGCTACAAGGATCTGCTCTATGTCGATGGTGGTGTATCCACCCAATCGACCGGCCATTTGCGGATGCAAGGCAATCAGGTGTTCCGCCATGCCGTCGAAAAGCTGGCCGGAACAGCGAACACCGCGCTTGAGCGAGCCGGCCTTGGCAGTGCCGACGTGGACTGGATTGTTCCGCATCAGGCCAATATCCGCATCATTCAGGGCACGGCCAAGAAGATGGGATTGCCCATGGAAAATGTCGTTGTCACGGTTCAGGATCATGGGAACACATCTGCAGCCTCGATTCCCCTGGCCCTGTCGGTCGGCAAGAAGCGTGGCCAAATCAAACCCGGCGACCTGATCGTTACTGAAGCAATTGGCGGGGGTCTTGCCTGGGGTGCGGTAGTCCTGCGCTGGTAACAGGCGCAATTCGGCTTACATGTCCGCTTGCAATTCATTGATATTGACAGCGAATTTGCCCTACCCCTATGCTTTGTTATCAACAGGGGAAATGGCATGGGCGACAAAACACTGACCCGAATGGATCTGAGCGAGGCCGTCTTTCGTGAAGTTGGCCTTTCACGCAATGAAAGCGCGCAGCTGGTCGAAAGCGTGCTGAACCACATGTCCGACGCACTGGTACGTGGCGAACAGGTGAAGATTTCATCTTTCGGTACATTCAGCGTTCGCGACAAAACCGCCCGTATCGGCCGCAACCCCAAAACCGGTGAAGAGGTTCCCATTCAGCCGCGCCGCGTGCTGACTTTCCGTCCGTCGCATCTGATGAAAGATCGCGTCGCCGCAGGGAATCGCAAGTAAGTTCAGGGCGCCACGATTATGAGCAAGTCCCCCGACGCGTTTCGCACCATCAGTGAAGTTGCGGACTGGTTGGGCGTTCAGGCTCATGTTTTGCGGTTCTGGGAAAGCCGCTTCACGCAGGTCAAACCTGTCAAACGTGCTGGTGGCCGCAGGTATTACCGCCCCAATGACATGCGGCTGCTGGGTGGCATCAAGAAGCTTCTGCACGAAGATGGAACCACCATCAAAGGTGTTCAGCGTATCCTGCGCGAACAGGGTGTCGCGCATGTGGCCTCGCTGTCTCAGCCGCTCGAGGATGCGGCCGAGACGGATGTGATCACTCAGGACGACACCGTCGTTCCGTTCACCGCTCCCCCTGTCCCGCCATCCGGTCAGATTGATCTTGATCTGGGCGACGGCGATTCCGTTACCCCGGAAGTTTCGACCCGGCCCGAAGCGGCGGAAGCCCCGGCAACAAACGGCTCGGAAGCCGCTAGGCAGGCCGAACCTGAATATCTGGATGAGGCACCTTTGCTGGGCGGTATCGCATCGCAAGCCTGGAACAGGACCGAGTTCGATGAGGACCTGCTTAAGCAAATCGCCCCCGTCGCAAATGAACTGCGCGCACTGTTGAACAGAATAGAAAACCGATCGGCAGGATAAGAAAAAAGGCGATGATTTCCTCTTGCCCCTGCCGGGAAAGTCTTTATGAACACCTCAACGTCGGGCTATGGCGCAGCCTGGTAGCGCGTCCGTCTGGGGGACGGAAGGTCGCAGGTTCGAGTCCTGCTAGCCCGACCAAATCACACCGACGTTTAAGGCAGACAGGCCAGATCCCGCTCTGGCATCAGGGGGGATCGGAATGACAGGCGTATGCCCGAACCAGCAGATCGAGGCAATGATTGCGCGCGCTGAGATTACCGCCAACCCCGATGTCCTGCCGGCGCAGATTCAACCAGCGAGCCTGGATTTGCGTCTGGGAACAGTAGCTTACCGGGTGCGCGCTTCGTTCCTCGCGGGTGAAGGACGCACAGTCGCGGATCGTCTGGCCGAGTTCGAGATGCATCGGATCGACATCACCGACGGTGCCGTTCTGGAAAAAGGCTGCGTCTATCTGGTGCCGCTGATGGAGTCGCTGGCCCTGCCTGCCGACACCAGCGCCGTGGCCAACGCGAAAAGCTCGACCGGGCGGTTGGACCTGCTGACCCGAACCATCACCGACGAAGGCACGGAGTTCGACCGGGTTCCGAAGGGGTATTCCGGCCCGCTTTATGCTGAGATTTGCCCCCGGTCGTTCTCGGTTCTTGTTCGTCCGGGGATGCGCCTGAACCAGATCCGCTTCCGTCAGGGTCAGGCCGTGCTGAGCGACGCGGAGTTGACTGCACTGCACGCTGAATCGCCGCTGGTCGATGGCCCTGCGGTGATTCAGGACGGGCTGGGTTTCTCGGTCGATCTGCAATTGCCGGACACTGATCTGGTTGGGTATCGGGCCAAACCCCATACCGGCGTGATTGATCTGGATCGCATCGGTGAATATGATCCGCAGGATTACTGGGAAGAAGTGCGGACCCGAAATGGCTGCATCATCCTTGATCCGGGCGCATTCTACATCCTCGTCAGTCGCGAGGCGGTTCATATCCCACCTATGTACGCCGCTGAAATGGCCCCATACCTGGCGATGGTCGGAGAGTTTCGCGTGCACTATGCCGGCTTCTTCGACCCGGGTTTCGGCCATGCTGCTGCCGGTGGCGAAGGATCGCGCGGCGTTCTTGAAGTGCGTTGCCACGAAGCGCCCTTTGTTCTGGAACATGGACAGGTCGTCGGGCGTTTGGTGTACGAAAAGATGTCCGAGATGCCGACGCAGCTATACGGCGCTGGGATCGCCTCGAACTATCAGGGACAGGGGTTGAAACTGTCCAAGCATTTCAAAGCAGTCGGCTAACGGTCAGAACTTCATGAACCGGCGCATCTGCCTGGTCATGCGCTGAGCCTGTTTCATGCCCTGCGCCTGCCGATTGGCGCTTTCCTGCATGTGACGGTCGGCCTCCGGGTCGCGGGGCGCCTCATTTGTCTGCCCGGGCTTGCGGGTCATCCGGTCGGCCATGTCAAAGCTCATGTCCACGCCCCGCGTGACAAGCCGGCGCATGACCTGACGCACGATCATGTCGATGATCCGATTTGCATTCATTGCTCAACTCCGTTTTCTGCCCTTAACCTAGTCGATCCATGCGGCAACAAATGGGCGTCCTGCCTACTCGCCCTCGAACAGCTCCGTCTGCTCGTCGTCCGCCTCTTCTTCGCGCCCTTCACCCAGCGGGATCGTGCCCGGAGGGGGCCTGTTCTCGAGCAGACCGGCGGCGCGCAATTCCTTGAGGCCCGGCAGATCGCGGGCATTCTCAAGCCCGAAGTGATCCAGAAACTCCGGTGTCACCACAAATGTCACCGGCCGACCCGGTGTCATGCGGCGACGGCCCAGCCTGATCCATTCCATTTCCAGCAACTGGTCGATGGTTCCGCGTGACACCGAAACGCCGCGAATTTCCTCGATCTCGGCACGGGTACAGGGTTGGTGATAGGCCACAATGGCCAGCGTCTCAATCGCGGCACGGCTGAGTTTGCGGGTCTCGACCGTTTCCTTCTGCATCAGAAAACCCAGATCGGGCGCTGTGCGGATCGCCCAGGCTTCGCCCACCCGGACCACGCGCACGCCCCGCCCCTCATAACGTTTCTGCAACAATTCAACAGCTTGCGCGGCGTTGCTGCCATGAGGCATGCGCGCCTCAAGATCGGCGATGGTCACCGGCTCGGCGCTGGCGAAAAGCACGGCCTCGACCATACGTTCCTGTTCCGCCAGGGGCGGCGCTTCGAACAGTGTGCCGGTGCCTTCGTCTTCGGGCGCGTCAGTCACGAGTGTCAGTCCTCTTGCGCAGATGGATCGGGGCAAAGGTTTCGCTTTGCTTGATCTCCATATGTCCTTCTTTCACCAGTTCCAGCGAGGCTGCGAACGTCGCCGCCGTGGCAGAGCGCCGCCGCATCGGGTCGGCATTCCAGCCCTCGGGCAAATAGGTCTCCATATCTGTCCAGGTGCCCGCGAACCCTATCAGAGGACGCATCCGTTCAAGCGCCTGCTCCATGGTGAATACGGCGTCGCGGTCCATCACAAACGGGCGGAACTCGTCGCGGGTCCGGATGCGCGCATAGCCCTGCATCAGGTCCAGCAGCGTCGCTGAGTACGTCACGGTGCGGATACGGGTGACATCCTCGCCCTGACCGCGTTTGAAAAAGTCGCGCCCAAGCTGGTCGCGCGCCATCAGACGCGCGGCCGCGTCGCGCATGGCCTGCAGACGCTCCAACTGGAACGCCAGATGGGCGGCCAGTTCCTCGCCCGAAGGGCCTTCATCATCCGGGTCAGGGGGCAACAATAGACGGGATTTCAGAAACGCCAGCCAGGCGGCCATGACCAGATAATCGGCGGCCAGCTCGATCCGCAGCGCACGTGCTTTTTCGACAAAGGCCAGATATTGCTGCGCCAGCGCCAGAACCGAGATTTTCCGCAGATCGACCTTTTGCGTCCGTGACAGGGTCAGCAGCACATCCAACGGGCCTTCAAACCCGTCGACGTCAACGATCAGCGCCTCGGCTGCCAGCCGGTCCGCGACCGAGACCGGGTCTTCGCTGAAAAGGTTATCGTTCATACACCTGCCCGCCCATTAGGGCAGATAGTTCCGCCTCGGCAGCGGGGATGTCAAGTTCCCGAGGGGCTTTGCGCATCGCCAGCGCCCGTTCAGCGCGAGTTTGCGCCTGCCCGGTCATCTCTCCGGCGGCTTCAAGCACACTGGCGCGGGCTTCGAAAGACCCGTTGCAGTGCAGAACCACATCGCACCCTGCGGCCAGTGCCTGACCGGAAATTTCTTCGGGCGCGCCGCTGAGCGCCTTCATCGAGATATCGTCGGTCATGATCAGGCCATCAAAACCGATCTTGTCGCGGATCAACCCGATCATCGTCGGCGAAATCGTTGCCGGTTGTGGATCGATCCGGTCATAGACCAGATGCGCGGTCATCCCCATTGGCAGGTCGTTAAGGGCGCGAAACGGGGCAAAGTCGGCCTGTGCCAACTCGTCCTGAGCCAGATCCACATGCGGCAGGTCATGGTGGCTGTCCAAAGTCGAGAGACCATGCCCCGGCATATGCTTGATAACCGGCAGGACACCACCATCCAGATGCCCCTGCGCCACGGCATTGCCAATTTTCGAAACCGATGCAGGATCAGTGCCGTAGCAGCGGTTCTTCAGAAACGGGTGCGTTTCGTCCCGGGCCAGGTCAACCATCGGGGCGCAATTGCTGTCGATCCCCAACTCGAACAACTCATTCGCAATCAGACGATAGCGCAGGTACATGGCGCGTTCGGCCTGATCGCCAGCGCGGCTGGCGTGGTCCAGTGGGGACATCCATTCCCTGGCCAAAGGCGAGCGCAAGCGCTGAACCCGGCCGCCTTCCTGATCGATGGTGATGGGGCAGTTGCGGCCCACCGCCTCGCGGAAATCATCGCACAGGGCGCGGATTTGATCTGCGGTGTCGATGTTGCGGGCAAACAGAATGAACCCGAAGGGGTTCATCTGACGGAACAGGCTCTTTTCATCAGGCGTCAGACGCAGGCCTTCGGCATCGGTGATCGCGGCACCAAATGTCACCGTACTGCAACCGGGATGCAGTCAGCCCCCTGTGCCTGGAGCGCCGCGCAGAACTGACGCGAGTCGCTCAGATCGTCGAACCCCAGAACGCGCAGGCGATAGAATGTCCGGCCGCCACTTGAGGTTTTCTGGATAACCCTTTGCTTTCCATCCATATATTCATCAAATCGCCCACTCATCCGGCCCCATTCCGCCTGCGCGACTTCAACGCTTTCATAGGCCCCCAACTGGGCCATCCGGGTGCCCTTCGGCAGTGCATTCGGATCAACATCCAGCCCGACCGCCGCTTTGACGGCGGCATTGATTGCGGCCTCGGTCTGGCTGTCCGCAGGCACACCGCGATGCACCGCGCGCGCCGGTCTCACCACCGGACGCAGAGATCTGCGAACGCCGGGCAGAACCGCCAGTTCTGGATCCGGCAATTGTGCAGCCAGATCGGCCGGATCAATGGCGGGCTCGTCATCAAGCGTGGACAGCGAGGCCAATTGCACGCCTTCATCTTCCACCTGATCGGGACTGGCAGCTTCCTGGGCCAGCTCGGCAACCAGCGCGTCAACTGCGCCCTGCCGCAACCGCGCGGCCTCTTGATCCGAGATCGGCTCTTCGATGTGGTGAACGGCCTTTGTCGGCTTCAAGGTGCCCATCGGAGCATCCTCGTCCGCCAATGAAACCGGACGCGGTGCAAGGATCAGGCGATCAGCCGGCGCGGCGGCCGAGCCTTGCGCGGCAACTGCGTTCACGGCAAGCCCCTGGTGATCGGCGGGTGTTCCCCCCGGGTTTTCCGGCTGGATACGCATCGGTCCTTCGACAGCGCGCACCACCGGGACCCCGCTGACATCGCGCATGATCAGTTTGTAACCCCAGACAGCGACACCGGCGACCAGCGCCAGAGAGGCGACCGCACCAAGCACATTGACGATCCGGCCCAGTCCAACCGCACTGTGCGGGGCATCATAATCCTGCATGTCGTCGGAAAAATCATAGCCATCTTCGGGATGCGCTTGATTCGTGTAATGCATGTGCCCGGGGCCTGTCTGCCCCGAGTAATCGTAACTCGTCATTTCCGCCTCACCGCCCGATTGCGCCTTAATACGTGGCGCGCGGGTCATTTCTTGTCTGCCTCGATCCGGCGGTTCGGGCGGTGTTGGTTACCGCATCTCCTGCGCCGGAGTGACGCCAAGAATACCCAAGCCCGCTGAAATCACAACAGAAACGGCCCGGGCCAAAGCGATTTTCGACTGGCTTGTGGCAACATCGCCATCCTGGATAAAGCGCAGTTGGGTTTCGTCGTTGCCTTTGTTCCACAGCGCGTGGAAGTCGCCCGCAAGCTCGTACAGGTAGAATGCAACCCGGTGCGGCTCGTTGGTACGCGCGGCGATTTCAACCAAGCGCGGCCATTCGGCCAGTTTCTTGGCGACCGTCAGTTCAGAGGCATGGTCGTTCTTGCCCAAATCCGCCCCGGCAAGGGTCGCGTCATCCGTGGCAATCGCCGCCTCGGCTGCGCGGCGCAGCACGCTCATGACGCGGGCATGGGCGTACTGCACGTAGAACACGGGGTTCTCGCGGCTCTGTTCCAGCACCTTGTCGAAATCGAAATCCAACGGCGCGTCGTTCTTGCGGGTCAGCATCACAAAGCGGGTCACGTCTGGCCCAACCTGATCGACCACATCGCGCAGAGTGACAAAGTTCCCTGCCCGTTTTGACATCTTGAACGGCTCGCCATTCTTCCACAGTTTCACCAACTGGGTCAGCTTGATATCCAGCGGCACCTTGCCATCGGACAGCGCCGATACAGCCGCCTTCATCCGTTTGACATAGCCACCGTGGTCGGCACCGAACACATCGATCAACGCGTCAAAGCCGCGGCTAACCTTGTCATAGTGATAGGCGATGTCCGGGGCGAAATAAGTCCAGCTGCCGTCCGACTTTTTGACCGGACGGTCGACATCGTCGCCATGCTGGGTCGACTTGAACAGGGTCTGCTCGCGCGGTTCCCAATCCTCGGGCTTTTTGCCCTTGGGTGGTTCCAGCACACCTTCGTAGATCAGGCCCTTGTCGGTCAGCGATTGCAGCGCCGCCTCGATCCGGCCCGTGCCGTAGAGCGACTTTTCGGAGAAGAACACGTCCATTTCGACGCCCAGCGCCTTCAGATCGGCCCGGATCAGATCCATCATCGCATCGGTGGCAAAGTCGCGCAGCTCTTCCAGCCATTCGCTTTCCGGCTTATCGATCAGGCTGTCGCCGTATTTCTCTTTCAGCGCTTCACCGATCGGGATCAGGTAATCCCCGGGATACAGCCCTTCGGCGATCTCGGGGCTCAGTCCGTTGGCTTCGCGATAGCGTTCATAGGCAGACCGCGCCAGCACATCGACCTGCGCGCCGCCGTCGTTGATGTAATATTCACGCGTCACGTCATGACCCGAATATGCCAGCAAGCTTGCCAAAGCATCCCCGAACACCGCGCCCCGCGTATGGCCCACGTGCAGCGGACCGGTGGGGTTTGCGGACACGTATTCCACGTTCACTTTCTGCCCGTGACCCATGGTCGAACGGCCATAGTCTGTGCCCTTCTCAAGCACAGCAGCCAGAACACCCTGCCACACGGATGGCGCGAGCCGCAGGTTCAAAAAGCCCGGTCCGGCTACTTCGGCACTGGTGATCCGGTCATCCGCCGCCAGTTTCCCGGCCAGAACATCGGCAATGTCGCGCGGCTTCATCTTTGCTGGTTTCGCCAGCACCATCGCCGCGTTGGTCGCCATGTCGCCATGTGCGGCATCGCGCGGCGGTTCGACCGCCACGTTGTCAAAGCTCAACCCCTCGGGCAAAGCGCCTTCGGACTGCATCTGTGCCAGCGCGTCCAGAACGAGGCCGCGGATCTCGGAAAACAGGTTCATTTCGGATGTCCTTTTGCTTGCCCGGCGGTTTACCACGCAAAGCGGCAAGGTCAATGGAAGCGATCAGTTTAGGCTTGGTTTAGACGTGAACCGGGCTAATGTCGGCAAAAACCACCAACAGGAGTACCAATTATGCGCCTTGCCCTGCCCCTTGCCCTGCTGCTGACAACATCCCTGCCGGTTTGGGCGGATATGCCTTCGCCCCAAGACCACGTGTTGCTAACGCTGGGCGGTGCGGTATCGCAGACAAACCTGCCCGCGCGCAGCGAAAATGATGGCGGATTGCTGGGATACCTCGAGGTCCAGCACGATGGCGGCGCAGGCTTTGATGCCGCAATGCTGGATGCGCTGGAACAGACCGAGATTTCAATCACCTATGGCCGCGAAGGAAACAAGCGAGAGATTGCCTTTTCCGGGCCACTTCTGTCGGACGTGATGAAGATGGCGGGTGCGGAAGGCAAAACAGCAAAGCCCATGGCCATGGACGGCTATCAAGCCGAAATTGCGTGGGACAGCATCGCCGCCCACAAGCCCATTGTTGCGACCCACGCAGATGGCGCACCAATGGGGATCGGCGGATATGGCCCCACCATGATCGTATTCCCGCCCACCGATGACGCCGACCTAGCCCAGACACAATCCGGGCAACAGGTCTGGGCGCTGGCCTATATTGGGGTCGAGTAGTCAGTCCTTCGTAGCAGAAACACCGGTCAGCCTTGCGTGATCCTGCAAGGCGAACCGGTCCGTCATACCGGCGATATAGTCCGAGACTATGCGCGCCAACGCGGTTTCACTTTGGGCAGCTTCGATGTCCTCGTGCCAGCGCGCGGGCATCTGTTTCGGATCGCTCAGGTAGATGGGGAACAGGTCTTCAACAACTTGACCGACCTGGGCCCGCACTTTCATGACGCTGGGCGCGCGATACATGCGCGAAAACAAGAAGGCCCGGATTTCCCGGAGCCGCGCCCACAAGTCGTCCGAGAACCGCACAACCGGATAGCCAAGGTTGCGAATATCCTCGACCGATTGCGCGCCGGAAGCCGCAATCAGTTTGGTTGATGTGTCGATGACATCAGCGACCATAACACCAAAGACCCGCCGAAGCGCTTCATGCCGACGACGGTACGCGTCCAGACCCGGGTATTTTTGATCCACTTCCGAGTAGCAATCGCCGACGATAGGAAGTTGCAGGATTTCATCGTCCGAAAACAAACCTGCGCGCAAGCCATCCAGCAGGTCGTGGTTGTTATAGGCAATGTCATCCGACAGCGCAGCCACCTGAGCCTCGGCACTTGCATGGGTGTGCAGTTCAAGGTCGAAACCCTGATTGCATTCCGCCAGTGCCCACGGCAGGTCACCGACAACCGGGCCGTTGTGCTTTGCGATGCCTTCCAGACATTCCCAGGTCAGGTTGCAACCATCAAACTCGGCATAATGGCGCTCCAGCCTCGTGACGATCCGAATGGCTTGGGCGTTATGATCAAAGCCGCCATAGGGTTTCATCAAAGCGTGCAATGCGTCCTCGCCGGTGTGCCCGAAAGGTGTATGCCCCAGATCATGTGCCAGCGCGACGGCCTCGGTCAGTTCGGGGTTCAGCCGCAACGCGCCAGCAATCGTGCGCGCGACCTGAGCGACTTCGATGGAATGGGTCAGGCGCGTGCGATAGCTGTCACCCTCATGCTCGACAAACACCTGCGTCTTGTGCTTGAGGCGTCGAAACGCGCTGGCATGAATGATCCTGTCGCGGTCGCGCTGAAAGCATGACCGGAAACTGCTTTCCTCCTCGGGAACAAGCCGCCCCCTTGCGCGGCCCGGATCCGAGGCAAAACACGCTCGCTCCAATAGTCTTGTCCTTGTCGCCTGTCCTTGCAATTTCTATATTGTAAGGTAATGCGGAAATAAACCTTTGGAGCCCGGCATGAATCTGCCTCCGACAGTTACAGAACGCGCTTTTGATCGCCTAGCCGAAATCGGCGCGGCAGATCAGGGTCAGGCCCTGCGCGTTGCAGTGGAAGGCGGCGGATGTTCCGGTTTTCAATACGAAATCGCGCTGGACATCCCGAAAGAGGATGACCTTGTTCTGGAAGGAAAAGGCCAGAAGGTCATTGTGGACTCGGTCTCGTTGCCGTTTCTTGAAAATGCGGTGATCGATTTCTCGCAGGAACTGATCGGGGCGCGGTTTGTGGTTGATAATCCCAATGCCACGTCCTCCTGTGGCTGCGGCACATCTTTCTCAATGTAGCGACTCAAATGGGGGCTCTACCCCCACCCCGGGAAAGACCCGCCCCCCCCAAGGCGTTTGCAAACAAAAGAAGCATGGTCCCTGCTCTTCTTCTGTTCAAAAGAACCTCGAACGGCGAAGCCGAGCCCCGCGAATCCGTCCATGATCTTGCCGCCGTGCCTTTTCTGGGCGATAGGTTGCTCAAAGCCACGGAGGACCGCGCATGAAAATCGCCACATTCAACATCAATGGCATCAAGGCGCGGGCCGAAGCGCTGCCCCGGTGGCTGGACGATGCGCAACCGGATGTGGTGCTTCTTCAGGAGATCAAATCGGTAGACGAGGATTTCCCACGGGAAATGTTCGAAGAGCGGGGATACAACGTCGAGACACACGGCCAGAAAAGTTTCAATGGCGTGGCCATCCTTTCCAAGTTGCCGCTTGAGGACGTGACCCGCGGATTGCCGGGCGATGATGCAGATGAACAGGCACGCTGGATCGAGGCGACTGTCGTCGGCAAAAAGGCCCTGCGCATTTGCGGTTTGTATCTGCCGAACGGCAATCCCGCTCCGGGACCGAAATACGATTACAAACAGGCGTGGATGGACCGACTTTATGAGCGGGCCAAAGATCTGCTGGCCAGTGAAGAGCCCGCCTTGATGGCCGGTGACTACAACATCATCCCTCAGGCCGAAGATGCCAAACGTCCGGACGCCTGGCGCGACGACGCCCTGTTTCGCCCGGACAGCCGTGCGGCGTTTCGCAAGATCCTGAACCTTGGGTTTACCGAGGCCTTTCGGGCACGCACGCAGGGGCCGGGCCACTATTCATTCTGGGATTATCAGGCCGGAGCCTGGAACAAGAATGACGGCATTCGCATTGATCATTTTCTGCTGACCCCGCAAGCGGCCGACCTGATGCGCGATTGCCGGATCGATGCCGAGGTTCGCGGACAGGAAAAACCATCCGACCACGTTCCGGTCTGGGTCGATTTCGATCTGTAAGTCGTCACGCCGTGGCGTCGTAGCTGTAGATCCACTCATACCGCCGCCCCAGTCGCGGCCCCATCGCGGTCAGTGCCATCTGTGCTGCTACGCGCATCGGCCCGCGCAGATGAAAGTTGCGCGCATTGGCAGTTGCCGTTTCGACTACCTGTCTGGCGCGCGCAGCGCGCGCGGTTTCATAATTGCCAAGCGCATCCGCCAGACCGTCGGCCTGAAACGAACGCGCCAGTATCAGTGCATCTTCCAGTGCGAGACAGGCGCCCTGCGCCATGAACGGAAGCGTCGGATGGGCGGCATCCCCCAGCAAGGCAATGCGTCCATTCTGCCATTTCCGTGCAACCGGCCGAAGGTGAAGCGCCCAGACAAAAGTCTCTTGCACTTCGCCCAGAATCTCACGCACTTTTCCGCCAAAATCCGAGAACCGTTGGCGCAATTCCTCCGGATCACCCGCAAGGCGCCAGTCTTCCTGTTGCCAGTCTGATCGTTCCTCGATCGCGACAATGTTCATAAGGCTCTGATCCCGCAGGGGATAAGTCACGACATGCTGCCCCGGCCCCATCGTCAAATGCGCCTTGGGTGCGCTCAGCTCGACACTCCAGGGGATTGTCGCGCGCCAGGCAACCTGATGGGAAAAACCTGGTATCTCTTCTCCGTTCAGATAGGGACGAATGGCGCTGCGGCCGCCATCTGCCGCGATCAGACAATCGACCGTCAGCAGATCACCGTTCGCCATCCGGATCTCGACATTGTCGTCGTCTTCCCGGATGTCCTGAACTTGGCTGTTCAAACGGATTTCCACGCCGGCCGCCTGGGCGGAGTTCAGCAGCAATTCAATCAGGTCCGCCCGGTGATAGTAATAAGTGGGACCTGCCGAAGGTTCCCGTATTCGGCTGATGAAGCGGCCGGTTTTGTAATCACGTAAAACCGTTCCATAGGACCGCTGGCCAGCTTCGATGGCACCACTCACCGCACCCAATGCTTTCAGCACCACCATGCCGTTGGCACTGATCTGCAACCCGGCCCCGACCTCGCTGATGTCACTGGCCTGTTCAAGGACCACCACATCAGCCCCGGTCTGACGCAATGCGGAGGCGGCGGCAAGGCCGCCGATTCCGGCGCCCACAACCGCGATTTTCAAACCCTGAGTATTCATGAATCAGACTTACCGCACAAAAAACGCCGGAGCCAATGGCCCCGGCGTTTTTGAATTGCAATATTCCGGCGGTTAATCGTCGCGGTGGACTTTTTCACGGCGCTCGTGACGCTCTTGCGCCTCAAGCGTCATGGTCGCAATCGGACGCGCATCCAGTCGCTTGAGCGAGATCGGATCGCCCGTCATCTCGCAATACCCGTATTCGCCCTCGTCAATCCGGCGCAGCGCCGAGTCGATCTTGGCCACCAGCTTGCGCTGACGATCACGGGTACGCAGTTCCAGCGCGCGGTCGGTTTCCTCGCTTGCGCGGTCTGCGACATCCGGGATGTTACGCGTGTTGCCCTGCAACCCTTCGATGGTATCGCGGCTGCCTGCCAATAGTTCATTCTTCCAATCGGTCAGCTTGCGTCGAAAATATTCAAGCTGGCGGTCGTTCATGAACGGTTCATCTTCGGCCGGTCGATAATCTTCCGGCAGAAAAACTTCCTGTTTCATTTGTGCTCCCTCGGTACGGCCAGAAACGTCGGTCGCGGTCGTTTCACCTGACATTTGGCACCCCCTCTGCGCAGCATTTATCCGACGGCACAGGGAATGTCACTACACAAAACCCGGACTGCTGCGCCGTCATCATGTCAGTATCTAATAATGATACTTTGCAAGGGAGAACCTTGTTTTTCTGTGGAGTTTTCCGGGCCTTTTCCGGGCAGTTTGTTAACAGCGCAACTTTAGGATGAGGGCGAATCAATTCCCTGGCCTTCCCGGGCTGCAATTTTGCCTGCACGGACGCAGCGGCGCGGGTTGTCAAACCCGCCCGCCCTCTGTACCCCAAGGGGCGCAAATTCCGCCCATGACGGGCACGATACGACACGGGGGCCCAATGACCACACGTTTCCAAGGTACAGCCGAATATGTTGCCACAGACGACCTCAATATCGCCGTCAATGCCGCTGTGACCCTTGAACGCCCGTTGCTGGTCAAAGGTGAGCCCGGTACTGGCAAGACCGAACTGGCAAAGCAGGTGGCCGGTGCGCTGGGTCTGAGAATGATCGAATGGAACATAAAGTCGACCACGCGCGCGCAACAGGGTCTGTATGAATACGATGCCGTCAGCCGCCTGCGCGACAGCCAGCTGGGCGAAGAGCGTGTGCACGACGTGTCAAACTACATCCGCAAGGGCAAGCTGTGGCAGGCATTCGAGACGGACGAAAAGGTCGTTCTGCTGATCGATGAGATCGACAAGGCCGATATCGAGTTTCCAAACGACCTGCTGCAGGAGCTCGACAAGATGGAGTTCCATGTCTACGAGACCGGAGAGACCATCCGCGCCAAAAACCGGCCGATCGTAATCATTACCTCGAACAACGAAAAAGAACTGCCCGACGCATTCCTGCGCCGCTGCTTCTTCCACTACATCCGCTTTCCGGATGAGGCCACGATGCGCCGGATCGTCGACGTGCACCACCCAGGCATCAAGGACGCGCTGCTGACCACGGCCCTGACCCAGTTCTACGAAATCCGCGAAACTCAGGGGTTGAAGAAAAAACCTTCGACCTCGGAAGTGCTGGACTGGCTCAAGCTGCTTCTGGCCGAGGATCTGACAGCCGAAGACCTGAAGCGTGATGGTGTCAACGCTCTGCCCAAGCTGCATGGCGCACTGCTTAAGAACGAGCAGGACGTGCATTTGTTCGAACGCCTTGCTTTCATGGCGCGCAGCAAGCGGTAATTCCGCCGATCTGGCTGAACATCGGGTGATCGCGGGTTGCCTTGGGTCCGACCGGGTGTCAGCATAACTCCGGCCAGCCCCGGCGCATCGCGCCCCGAAACCGACATGAATTGACAGGATCTGCAACAGATGCCCGACGCCCCAACAGTTCGCCCCTTGCGTAACGAGGACCGGGATCAGTGGTCCGACATGTGGCGCGACTACCTGGCGTTCTACGAAACATCGGTTCCGGACGACGTCTATGACACGACCTTTTCCCGTCTTCTGGGAGATGACCCAAGTGATTTTTCCTGTTTCGTTGCCGAACTGGACGGGCAACTGATCGGGCTGACTCATTTCCTGTTTCACCGCCACGCCTGGAAGGTTGAACAGGTTTGCTATCTGCAGGATCTGTTCGCACGCCCCGAAGCGCGCGGCACGGGTGTCGGGCGGGCACTAATCCAGGCGGTCTATGACGAGGCGGATCGCCAAGGTGCGCCGTCAGTCTACTGGTTGACCCAGGATTTCAATCATACTGCCCGAAAACTCTACGACCGCATTGGAAAGCAGACACCGTTTATCAGGTATCAGCGCCCATGATGCGATGGGGTGCTCTTTGTCTGGCGGCCGCATTGGCGGGCTGTGCGTCTGTCAAAACGACGGAACCCCCGACCCGGGTGCAAGCGGTGGAAACCGTGCTGCCCCCGGCAAAGATGTTCACAAGATCTTATCCGATGCCGCCCGCGCGCTCGAACGGAAACATCGCTGCTGATTTTATGTCGCTGCATTTCGCACTGGAATCCGGCGCGGTTCTGCCCGTGTTCACGCGCTTTGAAGGTCCGGTCACTGTCCGGTTGACCGGCACTCCGACCGCCAGCATGCAACGCGATCTGAACAGGTTGCTGACCCGCCTGCAACGTGAAGCCGGGATCGACATCCGTCAGATCAGGGACGGTCAGGCCAACATTACCATCGAGGCGGTCGGTCAGAAACAAATCCACAGCATCTTGCCCAATGCCGCCTGTTTTGTGGTGCCAAACGCATCCAGTTTTGAAGAATACCGCCGCGACCGGCGTAAACGCAAAAGCAACTGGACCGAATTGCGCAAGCGCGATCGTCTGGGGATTTTCATCCCATTCGACGTTAGCCCACAGGAAATGCGCGACTGCCTTCACGAGGAACTGGCGCAAGCGCTGGGGCCGCTGAATGACCTGTATCACCTGCCGGATTCGGTTTTCAACGACGACAATATCCACACCGTCCTGACCGGCTTTGACATGCTGATCCTGCGCACCGCCTACGCGCCCGAACTGCGCAACGGCATGACCCCTGAACAGGTCGCGGCCGCCCTGCCCGGAGTTCTGAGCCGCCTGAACCCACGCGGTGACAGATTGCCGAAGCAACCCGTTTCGGAAACGCCGCGCGAGTGGATTGTTGCGATACAGAAGGCGCTTGGGCTGGGTCAGGGCTCGTCCAGACAGGTCCGGGCAGCCGAGAACGCAGCGCGGATCGGAAAAGCGCGCGGCTGGACAGATCATCGCCGCGCTTACCCACACTATCTGTTGGGCCGCATGGCCCAGTTCGATGACCCGCTGGAAGCGAAACGTCAGTACGACATTGCCATGCAATATCTGATGCAGACCCCCGGCACCGAAGTTCATAGGGCGCATGTCACGACACAGACTGCAGCCTATTCGCTGGCGCAAGGCAGAGGGCCGGAGGTTCTGCCTCAACTGGACAACGCGATTGATGTCATGACAAGGGCCGAAAACGCCTCGATCCTGGCCACGCTGCTGCTGTTGAAATCCGAATCTCTCAATCAGGCCGGTCGCCCGGAACAGGCACGCGCCGTCAGGCTGGACAGTCTTGGGTGGGCAAGATACGGCTTCGGCTCGGATCTGGTAATGCGTTCCGTGACTCAGGAAGTCGCCGCGACGAACGCCAACACTGAAAACAACGGATGACGGGCGAATGGTAGTGGTTTTGGGCATGGCGGTTCTGGGCGCAATTCTGGGGGCGCTGACCGCGCGAAAACGCAATGGGTCCGGGGCGGACATTGCACAATACGCCGCCGGATACGGCATCGCGTTCGCATTGGTGGGTTTGGTGATGTCCCTGATCCTGGTTCGTCTGGTGGCCTGATCCGATGTTTCTGCCCTTCTTCGAAAACCTTCGCAAAGCAGGCATTCCGGTGTCTCTGCGCGAGTATCTGACGTTTCTGGAAGGGATGAAAAAAGGGCTTGCCACCTATGATGTTGAGGCCTTCTATTACCTCGCCCGTGTGTCGATGGTGAAGGACGAACGCAACATCGACAAATTCGACCGGGCCTTTGCCGCCAGCTTCGAAGGACTGAACGAAATCAGTTTCGATCAGGTGCTGGAGGCGGTCGATATCCCCGCCGACTGGCTTGCCAGGATGGCTGAAAAGCACCTTAGCGACGAGGAAAAGGCCGAAATCGAGGCTCTGGGCGGGTTTGAAAAGCTGATGGAGACGCTGCGCGAGCGTCTGAAAGAGCAGCAAGGCCGCCACCAGGGCGGCAACAAGTGGATCGGCACCGCCGGAACCTCGCCGTTCGGCGCCTATGGCTACAATCCCGAAGGCGTCCGGATCGGTCAAAAGGAAAGCCGCCATCAGCGCGCGGTCAAGGTCTGGGATAAGCGTGAATTCAAGAACTTAGACGACACAGTTGAACTGGGCACCCGCAACATCAAAGTGGCACTGAAACGCCTGCGTCGCTGGGCCCGTGAAGGGGCTGCCGAAGAACTGGATCTGGACGGAACCATCCGCGCCACGGCCGAACACGGCTATCTGGATGTCAAAACCCGGCCTGAACGTCACAACGCCGTAAAAGTGCTGCTGTTTCTGGACGTGGGCGGTTCGATGGACCCGCATATCAAGGTGGTCGAGGAGCTGTTCTCGGCCGCCCGGACCGAGTTCAAGCATCTTGAATACTACTATTTCCACAACTGCCTCTATGAAGGCGTCTGGCGCGACAATCGCCGTCGTTGGGATCAACAGACACCGACCCACGAAGTGCTGCGCACCTATGGTCCGGACTACAAGTGTATCTTTGTCGGCGACGCTTCGATGAGCCCTTACGAGATCGCCTATCCCGGTGGCGCGAACGAGCATTGGAACAAAGAGGCCGGTCAGGTCTGGATGCAACGCGCGCGCGAGCAGTGGACATCGAACCTGTGGATCAATCCGGTCCCCGAGAAATACTGGGAATACACTCACTCGATCGGAATGATCCGCGAGATTTTCGAGGATCGCATGGTGCCGATGACACTGGCTGGACTGGAGCAAGGGATGCGCGAACTGACGCGGTAACGTCAGGGGAGCCGGGCGCAAGGCGCACCATGTTATGATGTACCATTCTCACCATGTCGGAGAGGTACACGAAAATGATCATTCGCATCTTTCAGGTTGTAACACGCCCTGGCAAAGAGGAAGAGTTTGGCAGGTTATTCCATGAAACCGCTATTCCGCTTATGAAAAGCACTAAGGGAATCGTAAATGTGCTTCCCGGTGCGCCGCGGAAAGAGACCCCCAGAGAATTCAGTTTTGTCATGGTTTGGGAGAGTTTGGACGCCCTGAAAGCCTTTGTCGGGGAAGATTACACCAGCCCGCATATCGACCCCGCCGAGGCTGAACTGGTCGAAAGCAGATTGATAAAGCACTACAATCTGGTCGAAACCTGAGTTCAAATGCCCAGATCAAAACAAGCGTTCAATCCGAGAATTCAGGTTGCCCTGACCGGCCTGCACGCCCATATCTGAACTATGCTTCGTCTGACCCCGATCCTGCTGGCCATAGCCTATGCCGTCGTGATGTATCGCATATCGGTCTGGCGCACGCATCGGGAACTGGATGCCAAATCGACCGAACTGGCAGACCCGGCCCTGAAGCGGATGACCGACCGGCTGGCTGCCGCTTTGAATGTGGATCGGGTGCCGGTCTATATTTACGAGATTGACCCGGTTAACGGGCTGGCCTCGCCGGATGGCCGCATCTTCATCACACGCGGCTTTTACCGGAAATTCGCAAACGGAGAGGTTTCCGCCGAAGAAATGGCCAGCGTCATCGCTCATGAGCTGGGCCATGTTGCGCTTGGACATGCACGGCGGCGGATGATCGACTTTTCCGGGCAGAACGCTTTGCGCGCAGCGCTGATGATGCTGCTGAACCGGTTCATTCCCTTCATCGGTGCCTGGATTGCAAATATGCTGACGCATCTGCTGGCATCGCGACTGTCGCGTGGCGATGAGTATGAAGCGGATGAGTACGCCGCTGCGCTTCTGACCAAGGCGGGAATTGGAATTGGCCCGCAAAAATCACTGTTTCACAAGCTGGAAGGCCTGACCCAGCAGCGTGCGGGCGTTGTTCCGGCCTGGTTGATGAGTCACCCGAAGACGGATGAACGGATTGCGGCGCTGGAAGTCCTTGAACAGCGTTGGGGATCAAACGGATAGGGCCGGAACTTGGGGGCGCCGCCCCTTTCGCTCTCCGAGGGACTTTCAAACAGAAGTCGTATGCAGCGCTTTGCCCAGACGCGGCAGGCGGGCCTTTTTCATGAGCGCGCGCATGGTCCATTGATCGCCGGACAGACGGTTGGCTTCGGCCAGAACGCGCGCGGCGTTTTGGGCCATTCCGTTGGGGTCGGTAGTCCAGAAACCATGCAGAAATGTATCGGGGTCGATCCGTTCAAGGCCCTCTTCGGCCAGAAGGTTTCTGGGAAAATCCTTGGCGTTTACCGTGACAATCACATCAGCGGAACTGGCGACTGCAGTTGCCAGCACGTGGATGTCCGCAGCATCAGGCAGCCACAGTCGGTTTTCGATACCCGGAGCCGCTGACTTTGCTGCGCCCGGCCATTGCGTCTGTGTCAAAGCGATTTCGGCGCGGGCCTGCATTTCACCGTTAGGACCCAGCTTGCGCGCGGCACGGGCCCATTCCTCGAGGATACGGTCCGACCAGACAGGTGTGAAATGGCCCAGATGGGCCGCGCCCAGCAGCATCTCTCGCATCACGGTGGGGTAGATGACGCAGGTGTCCAGAACCGCCTTCACAGTCGGAAGAACACCGCTTTGAGGTAGCCGCTTTCGGCCAGTTGCGGCAGTTGCGGGTGGTCGGAACCGGCGAAACCTGTGTGGATCAGTTGCGCCTGCCGCCCGGCCCGCCCGATCCCGCGGGCGGATGCGTCCCTGAAGCGGCCCAGATCCGCCGCGTGGGAACAGGAGCACAAGCCCAGATACCCGCCGGGTTTGACCAGCGGGGCGGCCAGACGCGCAATACGTTCATAAGCCCGCAAACCTGCATCAAGCGCTTGTTTCGAAGGTGCAAATGCCGGGGGGTCGCAGACCACCACGTCAAAGCGGCCCCCTTCTTCGCCCAGCTGGGTCAAAACATCGAACGCATCACCCTGCCGGGTGCTGAAGCGGTCCAAAAAGCCGGAGGCCGCGGCCCCCTTGGTCGCCAGATCCAGCGCTGCTGCAGATCCATCCACGGATAGCGCACCAGCAGCGCCGCCCGCCAACATCGCCAGACCGAAGCCGCCCACATGGCTGAACACGTCCAGTACCTGAGCACCGGGATGCACCAGTCTGGCGGCAAAGGCGTGATTTGGGCGTTGATCGTAGAACAGACCGGTTTTCTGGCCACCCGTCAGATCGGCCATGTAGGTCGCGCCATTCATCGGAACGTGCAACGGAGCATCCGGGGCTGTACCGCGCAGGGTCATGTTCACATCATCCAGCCCTTCCAGCCCGCGCGTACGACCAGAGGCATTCTTGAGCACCGTGGAAACCCCGGTCACCTTGACCAGCGCATCCGTCAGCCTGTCCAGATGGGCTTCGGCCCAAGCTGCGTTAGGCTGGATCACGCAGGCGTCACCAAAACGATCGATGATGACGCCCGGGAATCCGTCGGCCTCGGCATGCACGAGGCGATAATAGGGTGCGTCGAACAAACGCTCGCGCATCTCCAGCGCCCGTGTCAGGCGGGTTTCAAACCACGCTGCATCAATCTGCGCGTTCAGATCGCGATCGAGAACGCGGCACATGATTTTTGAATCCGGGTTGACCGCCACTAGCGCGATCGGCGCCCGTTTGTCGTCTTCCAGAACGGCAAGCGCGCCTGCTGCGATCTTGCGCGTGCGGCGGTCGGTGACGATGTCGTTGGCATAAACCCAAGGAAAACCATGGCGCAGACCGCGCGCGTTGGCTTTGGGTTTCAGACGGATGGAAGGGCGATCTGTTTCAGCAGGCTGGGTCATGGCGCCCTCTTAGTGGCGAACGCAGGTCTGCGAAACCCCTTGTTTACCTGTCGCGCCCGCGCCAGCCGCCGCGCCGCTTCGGAGCCTGAGCGGTTTGCAGCCCCTCACTCAGCACCTGCGTCATAGGATGTTCAGCATTTTCAGTTGCGTAAGCCGCGTGCAACTCGGTCAGGGCCTGCGTCTGATCACGATCCGCAGGCAGGCTGAGCGCCCAGTCCAGAAAGATACTGCGGCATTCGGGCAAAGTGATGCCGTCTATACGATAGGCCTCGAGTATCAGACCCTTGTGATCGTTTGGATCAGTGTTTCGGCCCATCGTCTTCCCCTTGCATCACCACCCCGATCAGCCGGGCGGCCGTATCGTAGCTTTCCTGCAGCGCGTTCTGCAACTGGCTGACCTGATCAAATCCAGTGGCCCGGCAAAGGAAGGCGGTGCCGCCTTCGCCGATCTGATCAGCCTCGATCACTTTACCCGACAGCAGTCGCGCAGCGCATTGTACCGACCAGCATAGGTCGTAACAGTCTTTCAGAGATTGTGCCTGCGCGACATCCAGCAACCCGGCAGCGACCGCGCCGTCAAGCCCGGAATGCACGTCGCGTTGGGGAATGCCTGCCAGCAACGCTCCGGTTTCGGCCATAAGTTCGATATCCATCATCCGCCCCGGGCCGTTCTTGGCATCCCAGATACCAGCCGGCGATTTTGCGGCGGCAAGCCGTTCCCGCATTTCGGCGACCTCCCGCAAGATCTTGTCCCGGTCGCGCGGCTGCGCCATGAAATCTGCGCGGAAGGTTTCGATCGCAGCGCCAAGGTCCGGGTCACCGCCCACGACGCGGGCACGGGTCAGCGCCAGATGTTCCCACACCCAGGCCTCATTTTTCTGGTAATTGGTAAAACTGGCCCAGCTTGTAGCCACCGGACCCTGATTGCCGGAGGGGCGCAGGCGCATATCGACCTCATAAAGCCGTCCTTGCGACATCGGCGCAGACAAGGCGGTGATCAGGGCCTGTGTAAATCGGGCAAAATACGGACGCGTGCCCAACGGACGCGGCCCGTCCGACATATCCTGATCCAGCGGATCATAGATTACAATCATGTCCAGATCGGATTGCGAGTTGATCTGCCCCGCCCCTAGCGAGCCCATGCCCAGAACCACGGCCCCGCGCCCCGGCGCCGGACCATGTTTGCGGGCAAACTGTTCGGCCACGCAGGGCAGGATTGCGGCGATCACGGCATGAGCCAGTTCGGCGTATTGCCGCCCGGCCTCTACACCGTCAATCAATCCGCGCAAGTGGTGTACACCGATGCGGAAATGCCATTCCTTGCACCAGCGCCGTGCCAGATCCAGCCGGGATTCATAATCGTCCTCACCAGACAACGCCTGCGTCAACTCAGCCTCAAGCGCGGCCTGCCCGGGCCAATCGGCAAAGAAACTGCCGCCTATGACGGCATCAAAAACCGAAGCGTTGCGCGACAGATGCGTAGCCAGCGCGTGTGAAGTGCCAACAATATCGATCAGCAGGTCGATCAGTTGCGGGTTGGCTTCGAACAGGGAAAACAGCTGCACACCGGCGGGCAATCCGGCCAGAAACCCATCAAGCGCCTGCAAGGCCTCGTCGGGCTGGGCTGTCTTGGCCAGACGCGAGAGCAATTCGGGCTTCAGGCGTTCGAATATCCGTGCGCCGCGCTGCGAGCGCAAAGCGGGGTAAGTCGGCCAGCGGGCCAAAACGTTCTTGTCAAATTCTACGCTTTCTACCGAGGTCGGCCGTGGGCCATGCCCCGGGGCGAAAAACCCTTCGGTCAGTTCATGTACTTCGGTCAGCCTGCGGGTCAGGTCCGATTGCAACGCGGCGCTGCTGATCCCCATCAGGCAGGCGACGCGTTCAATTCCGTCTTCGGATTTCGGAACCTTGTGGGTCTGGGCGTCGTGAACCATCTGGATGCGGTGCTCAACCTCGCGATGGGCGCGGTAGTGATCGCTGAGCTTTTCTGAAACGTCCTGCGGCACCCACCCCTTGTTCGCCAGCGCCGCCAACCCCGGAACCGTTGCGCGCAGCCGCAGATCCGGGTCGCGGCCACCCGCAATCAACTGGCGTGTCTGGGTGAAGAACTCGATTTCCCGAATGCCACCCTGCCCCAGTTTCATGTCATGGCCCGGGATGGTCAGCGTGCCGCCGGTCCCCTTGTTTTCCCGAATGCGCAAGCGCATGTCGTGGGCGTCCTGAATCGCTGCAAAGTCCAGATGGCGGCGCCAGACAAAGGGGCGCAGCGCGTCAAGAAACCTGTCTCCGGCCGCAATATCGCCCGCGCAGGGGCGCGCCTTGATATAGGCGGCACGTTCCCAAGTGCGACCCAGGCTTTCATAGTACCGTTCCGCCGCTTCCATCGCCATGCAGACCGGTGTTACGGCCGGGTCGGGGCGCAGGCGCAGATCGGTGCGGAATACATAGCCATCAGCGGTTTTCTCGCTCAGCGTGGCGCAGAAATTGCGGGTCGCGCGCACCATGCTTTGCCGCGCGTCATAGAAATCATCCGGTTCGAAACGTGTCTCGTCAAACAAGATGATCAGATCGATGTCCGAACTGTAGTTCAGTTCGTGCGCACCCATCTTGCCCATAGCCAGGATGACCATTCCGGCAGCGTTTACAACATCTTCCTCGGTCATTCCCGGCAGTTTGCCGCGTCTGATCAGAGCCGTGATTTCCGCCTTGGCAGCGACATCCGCTGCCAGCGCACCAAAATCGGTCAGCGCTGCAGTCACTTTTTCCAGAGGCCAGACCCCGGACAGATCAGCAAGCGCGGTCAGCAAGGCCACGCGCCGCTTGGCCTGCCGCAATCCCGGTTTCAACTGATCCGGCGGCAATGCACGGGCGGCATCCATCACATCTGCCAGCGCCTGATCAGGGTGGTGCAATGCGCCCGACAGCCATTCGGCCTCTCGTTCAACAAGGCTTTTCAGATAAGGACTGGAACCGGCTGTTCCGGCGATCAGATCACCTTGTTCGCTGGTCAGATCAGGCACCAACGCCCGCGTCTCGGCCCCCAAAACGGGATCATAGGCGAGCGGTGCGCGAATAATGGCAAGTGCATCTGTCATGCGCGCAGGTTGCGCATCACCGTTGAGCAACGTCAATGAGACAATCCGGTCACTCTCCGGTCAAAGGCGTGTCCTGACTGAAACTGTTAACCCAAACGCCGTGCCGCCTTTCCCAAAGAGATGAAATCAACATCGCCTCTTTCATCTTCGAATTCGGGCGCGTGTAGTCAGCGCGATAACTCAGCAATACGATGTCCTCCGTCAAAACCCGGAGCCTCGCATCGCCGAGTTCAAAACTGGCCATCGTCGGCGCATCCGCGAACTGCCCGACATGAGCGTCACGGTTCGCAAAGCCCGTTAGGTATACGCCTAAGAAATCCGGGCTCAGCAAGGCCCGGTCAGCCGTCGCGTCCCCCTCGACCAGCGCCGTCCAGACCTGGCGTTCAAGCGAAAGGATTTCTTCCAATGTCGGGGCGGATTTGTATTCGCGGTCATCCATAGCCGGAACCTGCGCGAGTGATGCCCCTGCGTCAACCGCAGTTGAGGAAATTGCCAAAATGTAAATCTTTTTCACATTACCCCTTGCAACCCGGTTTTTCCGCTCCCATCTTGGTGATGTGAAGACGATTTACATCAACCCCGGAGACCTGAAATGACCGCATTGTCCGACCACGCCACTCCCCAAAACCCGGGATGGCTGCACCGTTCCGAGGCCTGGCTTGACGACAAAGGCAAAGGCGCCTGGATCGCCGTCATGGTGCTTGGTTTCATCATTTTCTGGCCGATTGGCCTGGCCCTTCTGGCCTACATGATCTGGAGCAAACGTATGTTCAGCAAATCCTGCAGCCGCCGCAAAACCTGGCACAGCCACATGAGCGCCATGAAACCTTCGGGCAACAGCGCATTTGACGCCTACAAGGCCGACACGCTGGCCCGACTGGAGCGTGAACAGGCAGATTTCGAAGCATTTCTGCATCGCCTGCGCGAAGCCAAGGACAAGGCCGAATTCGACCAGTTCATGGATGAACGCGCCCGCGAAAACCATGAAGAGCCGGAAAACGGCGAGCGCACCTGATCCAGCCTTGCCCTGTCCCGTCATTCGGGACAGGGTACACCTACATAAGCTCCCGGAATTCCTTTAATGACCCACCTGCCCGATCCCGACCGCCAGCCTGAATTCTATCAGTCCGTGGCGACCAAACGTTTTGTCGCATGGCTTTTCGACATCGCCTTCATCTCGCTTCTTTGCATCGTCCCGGTCTTCCTGACATTTGGAATGGGCGTTTTCTTCCTGCCCCTTATCTACGCGGTCATCAGCTTTGTGTACCGGGTTGTCACCATCTCGAACGGATCCGCGACGCTGGGAATGCGCTTCATGAACATTGAATTGCGCGATGCCTTCGGTGCCCGGATGGATACCGGCAAAGCACTGGCCCATACCGCCGGCTATTTTGTCAGCATGGCATTCTTCGTGATCCAGATCATCTCTGTCATCATGATGCTGACCAGTTCCCGCTGCCAGGGGCTGACCGACGCGTTCCTTGGAACCGTCATGATCAACCAGCGGGCATAAAAGAACCGACGCCTTGAATCACTTGGCGGCTCGCGGAAGCGTTGCTATCATCGCGTTGCGGGAAACACGGGACTTTCATGCGACACACGCTGCCAATAGCGCCACAATTCTATGTGACGGCACCACAGCCCTGTCCTTATCTTGAGGGCAGGATGGAGCGTAAATTGTTCACTGCCCTTCAGGGTGATGGCGCGGATCAGTTGAATAACTCGTTGTCCCAACAGGGTTTTCGCCGCTCTCAGAATGTACTCTACCGCCCATCCTGCACGGACTGCGCCGCCTGCCTGTCCGCCCGGATCGACGTGTCGGCCTTTCAACCCAACAAAAGCCAGAGACGCGCCGCAAAACGCAATGAGGGTCTGGAGCGCCGCGCCAATTCCCCCTGGGCGACGGACGAACAGTACGAGCTGTTTCGCCGCTATCTCGATACCCGCCACGCCGATGGCGGCATGGCGGACATGGATGTTTTCGAGTTCGCCGCGATGATCGAGGAAACGCCGATCCGCAGTCGCGTGGTTGAATATGCTGACCCCAAAACCGGCGATCTGATCGCTGTCAGCCTGACAGATGTGCTCAATGACGGGCTCAGCATGGTCTATTCCTTTTACGACCCCGCCCAACCGTCCAATTCGCTTGGCACCTACATGATCCTCGATCATATCGATATCGCGCGCGAGGCCGGCCTGCCTTACGTGTACCTGGGCTACTGGGTTCCGGGCAGTCCCAAAATGGGATACAAGGCCCGGTTCTCGGGTCTGGAAGCGTATATTCAAAACGAATGGAAACCTATCCGGGATCCTGATGGCCTGCCCGATGCGCAGCATCATCCATTGTCTACAGCTCCGATCGCGGAACAAGTCGCCAATATTCAGCTGCCTGACCGCCACCCGACTAAAGGCTGAACAGCATCCATGCGCCAAAACCTGCACGCCGTCACCCTGGTGGTTCCGGATTATGACGAGGCGATTGCATTCTATACCGAAACACTGAATTTTGCGCTGTTGCAGGATATTGCGCTTGGCGAAGGCAAGCGATGGGTTCGTGTTGCGCCACCGGGTTCCGGAGGCGCATCGCTTTTGCTCGCACAGGCTGACGGTCCCGACCAAAAGGCCGCCATCGGCAATCAAACAGGCGGCCGTGTCGGCTTTTTTCTGGAAACTGACAACTTCCAACGCGACCACACCGCAATGCGTGAAAACGGTGTCCATTTCGAAGAGGACCCCCGCCAAGAACCCTATGGCACCGTCGCCGTCTGGTGCGATCCGTTCGGCAATCGCTGGGACCTGATCCAGTTCACCTGATCCGTATCTTCATCTGGCTGAAAATATCCCGGGGATGAACTGGCCAAAGGCCAGGAAGGGGCTGGCCCCTTCCTACCAAGTTCAAAGCAAAGGGGGCCCGAAGGCCCCATTTTCATTTTGTCAGTCTTTGATCAATTCGGGATCAGATCCGGCACAATGGTTACAATCGATGGGAAGAACCACAGGATTCCGATGCCCACGACCTGAATCAGGACAAACGGAACGATCCCACGATAGATATGACCTGTTGTCACCTCTTTGGGCGCGACGCCCCTCAGGTAGAACAGCGCAAACCCAAATGGCGGTGTCAGGAACGAGGTCTGCAGGTTCACCGCCACCATGATCGTCACCCATTTCGGATCGAACGACCCGCCATAGATCACAGGTCCCACGATCGGGATCACGATGTAGATGATTTCCAGGAAATCCAGCACGAACCCAAGGATGAACAGCACCAGCATCACGATCAGGAAGACCGTGAACTCGTTGTCGAAACTCTTGAGGAATTGCTGGATATAGTGCTCGCCCCCGAACGAGATCACCACCAGGTTCAGCAATTGCGAGCCGATCAGGATCGTGAACACCATCGAGGTCACTTTTGCGGTTTCCCGCACCACAGGAGTCAGAACGCCGCTGGAGAACAACACCCAGCATCCGAACAGCAAGCCGAACAAGGCGAAAAGATAGGTACCGTAGGCCAGGAAGAAGGCTACCCAGGTCTCAGCGGTGACACCGCCCTGATTGATCCTAAGGTCGAAATTCACCCCAAGCAGCAAGCAGATGATCACGGCAAAGGTCGACCAGATGATAATATTGCCCGACCGTTCCTGATCCTTCAGCTTGCGGTATGCAGCCAGCATGATCGCACCACCAGCCCCCAGCGCGGCTGCCGGTGTCGGGTTGGTCACACCACCAAGGATCGAGCCGAGAACAGCGATGATCAGAACCAGCGGCGGGAACACCACGCGGATCAGATCATTGGTCGCGCAGCGCGCGGCGGCCTCCTTGCAGCCATAGATGGCCAGCGCAAATGGCAACGCCAACAGCACGAACGTGGCCCCTGATGTGGTCGTTGGCGCAACCAGCAGCACATCGACCAGCAGCATCAGCAACAAGCCAATCCCACCCACGATCAAGGGCTGCACGGGACGGGACGGCGCGATGCCGCGGCCCAGCACCAGCGTCAGGCCCAACAGTACCACGACAATTGCAACGCCGGTTCCGATCGGCGCTGCGGCAGCGATCTTGGCTTCCTGCGCGGCGGCCAGCTCTTCTTCGCTCAGCCGCTGCGCCTCGGACACGCCACCGGCAGCGTCTATCGCCTCTTGCTCGGCGACGGCCTGATCCCATGCTTGCTGGCCATGCAACTCGATCATCGACGCCTGACATTCGGCCGACACGCTGGTCCGCAGCGAAGCGCCCTGCCCGATATCCGAAAACCCGGAGACAGTGATATTCTGGCTTCCGATCGCGCCAACACTGCTCAGCAGGAAGGCACCGGCGATCAATGCCACCGGAACACCCAACAGCCATGTCAGACCCTCGGCGCGTGTGATTGGTTCACCGCCACCACCGGACATCTCGACCGCGGGCGCCTTTTCCGGGTTGAGCAAAGCGTAGCCAAAGGCATAAAGCGCGTAGAGCAACGCGAGCATGATACCCGGCAGCAATGCCGCCTGAAACAGCGTACCCACCGAAACCACAGCAGGCTCGCCCAGATAGGTCAGCGCGTCGGTACACCCGGCCTCGACCGCGCGGGTTTCCTGTGCGGTGGAATACAGATCACCCGCCAGCGTTCCCAGCAGAACGATCACGATGGAGGGCGGAATGATCTGCCCCAGCGTGCCCGAGGCAGCGATCACACCGGTCGCCAGTTCCGGCGAGTAGTTGTTGCGCAGCATTGTGGGCAACGCCAGCAGGCCCATGGTCACTACGGTCGCGCCCACGATACCGGTCGAGGCAGCCAGAAACGCGCCCACAACCACGATCGAAACGGCCAGACCACCGGGCAGCGGGCCAAAGACCCGGGCCATAGTGGTCAGCAGGTCGTTTGCGATTTTCGAGCGTTCCAGGGTGATGCCCATCAGTACGAACATCAAAACGGCCAGAAGGGTTTCAATCGACTGCCCCGCCAGAACACGCTCATTCATCCGGTTCACGATGAAGGATACGTTCCGGTCCAGCGCTGTTTCCCACCCTGCGGTAAAGACCGGTTCTGCCATCGTGGGCAAGTCCGGATATCGAAACACCGAGATCACATCAGGTTTGACACCCGAGTTCACGACGTCCCGATAGGCTTGTGACCCGGTGTCGATTGCCTGATGGATCAGCAACCCGGCGCTGTCCAAAGCCGCGATGATCCCGAACGAGATCACCCCGGCCCCACCAATGGCGAAGGCCACCGGAAAGCCGCTCAGAATGCCTCCGAAAAGGCAGAAGAATACGATAATGAGGCCTATCTCGACGCCATCAAGTCCGAATAGCATTGTCTTGGTCTCCGTCCTTAATGTGCGCCTTCGTAGGCTTCTTCACCCTCACCAAGGCTGTCCTTGTCGAGGTATTTTCCTTCGCTTTCCGGCCCTTCCACAAATTCCAGGTAAGACCGGTACAGGAATGCAATCGCGTGCAGAAACACCATTGCAGCAAAGGCAATCAGCAGAATTTTGAACAGAAAGTAGCCATTGAAACCATTGGGGCTGAAACCGATGGTTTCGACATTCCAGCGCATCGCGCGGGATTTCATGACCAGCCTGTCCAGCGTGTCGCTGGCCGATGGTTTCGGCACGATCAGGTGCCGCCACATGAAGTACCAGCCGTACATCCAGGTCAGTACCGCCATCGGCATCATGAACAGGACCGACCCCAGCATATCGACCACACGCTTGGCCCTGTAGCTGATCCCGGCATAGATCAGGTCGACGCGCACGTGACCGCCCTGCACAAATGTGTAGGTGCAGCACAGGCATACGACCATGGCGTTGTAAAGTTTAAGCTCTTCAGCATACCAACTGATGTCCATCTGGATCGGAATACCGAAACCAAATGCCATGTCGGGACGCGCGAACACGCGCTGCATGAAAACGATGACGATCTGCTGGATGACCATCAGCAGACCGGCCCAGGCAAAGAACCGGCCAGTGGTGTTGGCGAACCCTTCGAGACCGCGCACCATCCCCCACATAAAGTTCCTGAAATACAGCCCTACGGCCGTCAGAACCAGAAAGATGGTAAAAACCACAAAGAAGAACTCGACCGACCCGCCGTAGTAGACAAAGCGCATGATCGCCTCTTTGTCCGACCAGTTCAGCCAGAGTTGCGGATGCGTGATGGCGTATCCGAAATTATAGAAGGCTTCGGCAATGTTCTGAATGAACCACACCAGTCCATTCCACAGGGCGCCGAAGAACGAGATACCGTTTTCGTCCTGCATGTTGTCCCCAGGTCGCGTCAGTTGCACTTGTTATTATAGCCGGTTTGAAATCACCGTGCATGTGCAACAGGAAAGGTTCCCCCGCATGTGCGGGGGAACCATGTGAGTGTGAGCCGGATGTTAGCCGCGGACGCGGTCGCGCTGCGAGGTGTAGACGCCCGACGACAGGTTGAGCCATGCCGAAGACGCGGTCGACGAAGCAACGGCGCTGTCGTGGATCTTCTTGAACAGCTCATCGCTCATGTTCTCGTCCAGCACTTCCTGGCTGGCTTGGCCAAATGCATCCCAGACGCTGTCAGGGAATTCCATGACCTTGACGCCACCCGACTGCAGACGCTGCAGTGCGGCACCGTTGTTGGCCAGGAACTGCGACAGGTTCCACTGGTGACATTCGCCTGCAGCGATCTCGATGATCTTCTGCTGGGCGGGTGTCAGGCTTTCGAACACGTCGCGGTTGGTTGCCAGAGACAGGCCCGCATTCGGTTCATGGAAGCCGGCGGTGTAGTAAACCTTGGTGATTTCCTGGAAACCGGCCTTTTCGTCGGCCCACGGACCGATCCACTCGGTTCCGTCAATCGCGCCCGAGGACAGCGCCTGATACACTTCCGAACCCGGAATGTTCTGAACCGAAGCGCCCAGTTTACCCAGTGCTTTACCGCCCAGACCCGGCATGCGGAACTTCAGACCGTTGAAATCTTCGGGGCTGTTGATCTCTTTCGAGAACCAGCCGCCCGCCTGTGCACCGGTGTTACCGGCCAGGAACGACTTCAGACCAAAGATCTGACCCAGTTCGTCATGCAGCTCCATGCCGCCATCCTGGTAGTACCAGTTCACCATTTCCTGCGCGGTCATGCCGAACGGAACAGCGGTGAAGAAGGCATAGCCCGGGTGCTGACCAACGAAATAGTAGTCAGCGGCGTGGTACATGTCGGCCTGACCGGACGATACCGCGTCAAACACCTCGAACGCGCCAACCAGTTCGCCGGCAGCTTTGATGTCAACGGTCAGGTTGCCGTCCGACATTGCCGTGATGCTGTCGGCACAACGCTGTGCGCTGTCGAAAACACCAGCCAGACCACGACCCCACGAAGTCACCATGGTCAGCGTGCGCTTGCCCTGCGCGTAAGCCGGTGCCGCCAGCGTGGTGGCTGCAGCTGCCGAGCCGCCCAGAGCAGATGTTTTCAGAAATGAACGACGATCCATATGAGTGTTCCTCCCCTACATATTCAAAAACCCGGCGACAGCCGGGTCAGTCGTTTTCGGTGCGCGTCAGCCTAAATGTCGTCGCGGGAATGTGAATACCAAGTACTACGTAGACGATCAGGTTTTTTTCATCTCGCCAGATGCAAATACCGTGTTTTCAGGCCCGTTCCGCTGAATTTCCGCCAAATCTGTTTTTCCGTCCCCGCAATCCTTTTGCTTTTCCGGCCGGGCTTGCGTATCGATTCGAACATGGCAGGGCTTCGACATCTGGTCTCACTCACCTATGCGCAAAAGCTGTCGCTTGTTGCGGCAATTCCTCTGGTTTTGGCAGTGGCCGCGATTGCTTTGGTCGTTGCTTATGAATCGCGCGCAACTGCCGAAAGCGAGATACAGGCGCTTGAGCGGCGCCTGATCGAGGCCAAAAAGGAAGAACTGCGCAACTACGTCACGCAGGCCCGCAACGGATTTGCCTACATTTATGGTCGCGCCGAGCCTGATGATGACACAGCCAAAAGTCTTGTGACGCAAATCCTGGCGGCGATGATCTATGGCAAGGACGGGTTCTTCTTTGTTTATGACTATGACGGCAACAACTTGGTCAGTCCGCGCCAGACCGAGTTCATCAACCGCAACTGGGTCGGCCTGACCGACAGTGACGGCACCCCTGTCGTGGATGAGTTCATCCGCATGGCCCGCCAGGGCGCAGGCTGGCACAGTTTCATGTGGCAAAAACCCTCGACCGGGGAAGAGGCGCAGATGATTGCCTATGTGGTCGGATTGCAGGACTGGCGCTGGGTTGTCGGCACCGGCGTTTTTATCGATGACATCGTCGCCACGGTCGCAAACGCAAGGGCCGAGGTCGAAGCGAGGGTGCGACGAACATTCATGTATATCGGCGGTATTGTTCTGGCGGCGGTACTGATCGTGTTCGCATCGGGCATGTTGCTAAATTTCCGCGAGCGGCGGCTGGCGGACGCCAAGCTGAAAGAGCTGACCCAACGCGTGTTTGACGCGCAAGAGGAAGAACGGGGCCGCGTGGCGCGCGAGTTGCATGACGGGATCAGCCAGATTCTGGTCGGGGTGCGATACGCGCTGGACAATGCGCGCCGACGTCTGCTTCGCGGTGATGATGACGGTGCCCGGGACCCGCTCGACAAGGGGATCGACAACCTGGGCTCTGCCATCACCGAAGTCCGCCGCATCAGCCGGGACCTGCGTCCCGGAGTACTGGACGATCTGGGCCTTGGCCCTGCCCTCAAGGCGCTGACCGACGATTTTGCCGAGCGCACCGGGATTGAAACCGAATTCACCACAGTCGTTTTCCGCAATCGGCTGGACCAGGACAGCAAGATCGCGCTCTACCGGATCGCACAGGAGGCACTGACCAACGTCGAACGTCACTCTGGGGCGACCCGTGTTACAATCGACCTGCGCGGGCACAAGAAGGGTGCGACCATGCGCATCACCGACAATGGCTGCGGCCTGCGCACCGGGCCGGACCAGTCCAGCGCCGGGATTGGATTGCGTAATATGCAGGAGCGTATCGAACAGCTTGACGGATCGCTGCGCATTCTGTCATCACGCGGCGCGCAAAGCGGAACAGTAATCGACGTCGACCTGCCCCTCAGCCACCTCTTGTCCCCTCAGGACGACGCGACACCGAACCGAAAGGCCGGGACATGACCGAGCAAACAATCCGAGTCCTTATCGTTGATGACCATCCCATGGTCGCCGAAGGCATCCAGTCCATCCTCGAAAGCTATGACGGGATCGAAGTCGTCGGAACCCTCGGCAGCGGGCAGGACGCAGTGGATCAGGCGGCGCGGTTGAACCCGGACGTTGTTCTGATGGATCTCAACATGCCGGGCATGGGCGGGCTCAGCGCCACAGAAATCATTCTGGAACGCCTGCCCGACATTCGTATCCTGATCCTGTCCATGCATGACAGCCCCGAGTACATTTCGACCGCCCTGAGTCATGGCGCGAAAGGATACATCCTAAAAGACGTCCCGACCGATGAGATAAAACATGCCATCGACGCGGTGATGAAGGGCGAACAATATCTGTGCACCGGGGCCAGCGGGTCGCTGAAACCAAAAGGCGACAACGCACGCGAAGCGCTGACCGGGCGGGAACAGACGATCCTGCTGGAACTTGCGCAAGGTAAATCGAACAAGGACGTCGCGCATGCGCTGGATATTTCCGTGCGCACCGTCGAAACGCACCGCAAGAACATCAAGCGCAAACTCGGCATCTCATCGACTGCCGGTCTGACCCGTTATGCGCTGGAACATGGCATGTTGCAGGGGACAAGCCCCGGCTTTTGATACGCGCGCAGCGCTGCCCGCCCCAACCAGAGGAGATGCGCCAAAGGCGTATTGACGATGGGCGGGAGGGTTTATCCCTGCGGTCTCTCTCTGATGTCCTCACCAAAGAAAACCAGTGTCCCGTCTTCATCTATCACGTGGAATTCGCGCTGCTCATAGGGCTGGTCAAACGGTGGGCGCACGCGGCCCGCTGGCAGGTCGGCCAATCCCGCACGCAGGCTTTCGAACAGATCGTCGATGCCCTCGACATCGATGTAAAAGGACTGATCATCGCCCAAAGGGCGGCCATCATCGCGTTGCGGGCATTGCAAAAGGCGGATCGCGACGGCTCCGTGCCTCAGGAATGCATAATTGTCCTGCCTGAAATTGCAGGTAAACCCAAGTCGTTCGGTGTAGAAGCGGATCTGGGCATCTAAGGAAGAACACAAAACGAATGGTGTCAGTTGCAAAATTCGCGGCATGAGGCTCCTTTCGGCCGATAGATCACGGGTTCCCAAATCCCGATATGGGGTCAATCCAGCAACTGATCTCGCCGATTCCCTTCGCGTTCATAATGATGCGGCAATACGCGACCGTAAAGTTGCCGAGTCCGCTCGACACCGCCGCACATCCCTGCCGTCTCGACAAACGAGAATATCCCGACGTAGCGATTGCGCGGTCCCTTGACCGGAGCAACCCGATGCAGCGCATACCGCCCCTTGAATATCTGCAGATCCCCAGGCTGAAGTTCCAGTTCACGTACCTGCGCCCGGTTGCCATCCAGTATCGAGGCCACCTGGCTGAAATTCTCGTCTTCTGCCGTGCGCAAATTGGGCACATATTCAAATGTTCCGCCGGTTTCGCCGTTTTGGATGGCAAGCGTAACGGTGAAATTGTTGGTATCAAAGTGCCACGGAAAGCCCTGCCCCTCCTCGACCACGTTGATTATCACGTCCGCCAGGGGATCGTCGTAACGGAAGAACCGGTCCTCGGACTCGTCAAGCGCATCCCGCACGAACGGCATGAAGCCTTCATATTCGTAAATCCGGCGCAGGGGGCCGGAATCCGGGAAATTGTCCGCCGGAACTAACGCGTTTGATCGGTCATAGAAGCGTCGTATCGGATGGCCGATCCCGAACCGGGGATCGTCCTTGGTGAAATAGGCGTTTGTCCGGTTGAACGAGCGATGTGCCTGGGGGGCGACCGCATCGGCTTCGCGCACCAGCAGGTCCAGCCCCGCCTGATGCACAAACCCGGGCAAAACCGCGCATCCGTCCCTGTCCAGATCCCGCCGCAGATCGGCGATCATCTGATCATAGGCGCGCGAGTCCGGCCTGTCGATCGGATACCGTCCCAGATCCACCAAATCCTGTAGCATGGTTCGCCTCCTGAAACTGTTGACCTGGGTTCAGCGTGACCCAGACAATTGCACCTCTCATGTCAATTTCAGACATGAGGCTGACGCAATTAGACCACTGCTGACATGGCAAGGATTGACCCCAACCGGCCCAATTTCACGGAAATTCCGGGCATGCGGCAATCTGCGCAACAAAATGTCGCAAAAACCGCGCCCTGAGATAGAAAATTGGCACAATTGCCTGTTGACGCCCCTTCCCCCCGCTCATAATGTCCCCCCACGCAAAGAAGGAGCCTCTGGCGATGAAAACGCTAGTCGTAATCGTAGGAACCACGCGCATGGGCCGGTAACGGTAAACCATAATCGAACCCATGCGCCTCCGAAAATCTCGGGGGCTTTTTTTTGTCAAACGCAAGACACATGTCGCGAACGGAGCAAAGCAGATGACACGTGAGATGACCGGCGCAAAGATGGTAGTTCAGGCCCTCAAAGATCAGGGCGTGGACACGGTATTCGGATACCCCGGCGGCGCCGTGCTACCGATCTATGATGAGATCTTTCTGCAAAACGACATTCGCCACATCCTGGTACGTCACGAACAGGGCGCGGTTCATGCCGCCGAAGGCTATGCCCGCTCGACCGGGAAGCCCGGCGTAGCGCTGGTGACGTCCGGCCCCGGTGCCACAAACGCGGTAACGGGTCTGACGGATGCGTTGCTGGACTCGATCCCGATCGTCGTTCTGACCGGTCAGGTTCCCACATTCATGATCGGCTCGGACGCCTTTCAGGAGGCCGACACCGTTGGCATCACCCGCCCCTGCACCAAGCACAACTGGCTGGTCAAAGATACGGATTCTCTGGCCGCGACCATGCACGAGGCCTTTCACGTCGCCAAATCGGGCCGCCCCGGTCCGGTGCTGATCGACATCCCGAAGGACGTGCAGTTCGCCTCGGGCGAATACAGCCCGCCCAAGCCATCGACTTCGCATTACCAGCCGGTGCTGAAAGGTGATCTGGAAGAGATCACCGAACTTGTCGCGGCGATGGAATCCGCGAAAAAGCCCGTGTTCTATACCGGCGGCGGCGTGATTAACTCGGGCCCTGCCGCCAGTCAGTTACTGCGCGAACTGGTAGACGCGACGGGCTTTCCGATCACCTCGACCCTGATGGGGCTGGGTGCTTATCCGGCGTCGGGTAAGAACTGGCTGGGTATGCTCGGCATGCATGGTCTTTATGAAGCCAATCTGGCGATGCACGATTGCGATCTGATGATCAATATCGGCGCGCGGTTCGACGACCGTATCACCGGCCGGATCGATGCATTCTCGCCGAAGTCGAAAAAAGCCCATATCGACATTGATCCTTCGTCGATCAACAAGGTGATCCGTGTGGACATACCGATTGTTGGCGACGTCGCCCATGTTCTCGAGGATATTCTGAAAGTCTGGAAAGCCCGCGGGCGCAAAACCAACGCCGCCGCGGTCAAGAAATGGCAGGCTCAGGTCGATGAGTGGCGCAAGGTCAACTGCCTTGCCTATACCAACAGCGAAAAGACCATCAAGCCGCAATACGCGCTGCAACGGCTGGAAGAACTGACAAAGGACCACGACCGTTACATCACAACCGAAGTGGGCCAGCATCAGATGTGGGCTGCGCAGTATCTTGGGTTCGAGGATCCGAACCGCTGGATGACGTCTGGCGGTCTGGGTACGATGGGCTACGGTTTCCCGGCCTCGATCGGCGTACAGATGGCACATCCTGACGCGCTGGTCATCAACGTTGCCGGAGAGGCCTCGTGGTTGATGAACATGCAGGAAATGGGCACCGCAGCGCAGTATCGTCTGCCGGTGAAACAGTTCATCCTGAACAACGAACGTCTTGGCATGGTGCGTCAGTGGCAGGAATTGCTGCATGGCGAACGCTATTCCCATTCGTGGTCCGAAGCGCTGCCCGATTTCGTCAAACTCGCCGAAGCTTTCGGAGCCAAGGGCATCCTGTGCACTGACCCGGCCGATCTGGATGATGCGATCATGGAGATGATCAACTATGACGGCCCGGTGATCTTTGACTGTCTGGTTGAAAAGCACGAGAACTGCTTCCCCATGATCCCGTCGGGCAAGGCGCACAATGAGATGCTGCTGGGCGAGGCCGAAACGCAGGGCGTCATCGACTCCAAAGGGTCGGTTCTGGTCTGACAAAAATCGACAAATTTTGTCGGGTGCCTCTTGTGCCCGGCACTATGTGATGACGAAAGGGACATAAATGTCTGCCCTACATATCAAAAAAGGCGCGAACCGCCATTCGGCCTACAACCTACGCCCGACTTTCTCGGACGTGCAGGAACAGCATACGATCGCCGTTCTGGTCGAGAACGAACCGGGTGTTCTGGCCCGCGTGATCGGGCTGTTCTCGGGCCGCGGTTACAACATCGAAAGCCTGACCGTGGCCGAGGTGGACCATACCGGCCATCTCAGCCGTATCACCATCGTAACCACAGGCACACCGCAAGTGATCGAACAGATCAAGGCGCAGCTTGGCCGGATCGTTACCGTCCATGACGTGCATGATCTGACCGTCGAAGGTCCCTCGGTCGAGCGTGAACTGGCGATCATCAAGGTTGTGGGCGAAGGCGACAAGCGGGTCGAAGCGCTGCGTCTGGCGGACATCTTCCGTGCCAACGTGGTCGACAGCACGCTGAATTCCTTCATCTTCGAGATCACCGGCGCCCCGGACAAGATCGACGCCTTCGCCGATCTGATGCGTCCTCTGGGCCTTTTGGAGATCGCCCGTACTGGCGTTGCCGCCCTGCTGCGCGGCGACTGAGCTGAAAACTCCGCTCCGGACACAAGATCATTGCGACCGGGGCGGGCCAGCCGGCCCTGGTTAGCACCCCAATTGACTGCGACGCGTGCTCAAGTATGGGCGCGGTTCAACTGCCATACGCCTCGGAAATCAAGAATAAGACCACTCAATTGGCGATTTAGCCTATTGCGTTTATTCCTTTGCGCGTTAGCCTCTACACGCAACGAGACGTGACCACACGTCCGTCAGGTGTTTAGTCACGATTTCAGACGCAGCGCGCCCTATGAGCCGCACGTGTCCTTGGTTCCAAAAAGAGTACGTGAGTTCCGGGACGAGAATGACGAATGACTTCCGCAGCCCTACTGAATTGCGCAGAATGTTCGGCGCAAATCTGAGATTGCTGTCTCACCAGTACCCATCTGTCTCAGAGCTTTGCCGCCAGCTTGGTATCAACCGGACGCAGTACAACAGATATCTTGGCGGCGAGAGCTTTCCCAGGCCCGACGTACTGGACCGCATTTGCCGCTTTTTCAAAGTCGACGCCCGTATCCTGCTGAAACCACTGGACGAGATCGCCCAGCCTTTCCGCCACCCCGCTGCCTCGGCCCTGACCGAGTTCCTGGGGTCTGGCCCGAATGCCTTGCCCGAGACCCTGTTTCCTGCCGGATTCTACTATGCGACGGAAACAGCGCTGGACAGCAACACTGCTCTGCGGCATCGGTTGTTCTACGCCCGCAGACTGCCGCAATGTACGCTTGTGCGCAGCTACGAGCCTCGTCCCACCATGCCCGAGGCGCCGCCCAAAGAACGTGAGGTTCAGGGCATTGCCGCCTGCGCTGGTCGTCAGATCTATATCCTGATGTCACAGCGCGACGCGCAAAACAGCCGGATGTTCCTGATCTCTCATCATTCCGGAGATCAGGCCGGTCAACTGCGGGGCGTGGCAATCAGGTTGTCGGACACATCCACGGACCCCAGCGGGACACAGCGGATCATGTTGCGGCATCTGGGATCGGATCGGTCCGCTGTCTTCGGCGCGGCAAGGGCCGCGCGCACCTGGCTCTGATCCTGTACTCGGAACAGCCCCCCCTGCCTTACTCGGAAACAGCATTCTGTTCCTGCGTGATCAGCCGGTACAGATGCCAACTGGCGTGCCCCAGTAACGGCAACACAAGAAACAGCCCAAGAAACCAAGGCAACATCGCCACAAAGGTCAGAACCGCAATAAACATGCCCCATCCAATCATGACCGGGAAATTGTCACGGACATAGCCGAAGCTGGCGATCATGGCGGTTACGAAATCCAGTTCGCGATCCAGCAGCATCGGAATCGAAAGCACGGTGATCATATACAGCACGGTCGCGAATATTGCGCCAACGATCGAGCCGATGGCCAGCATCGCCAATCCGTTCGCAGTCAAAAACACCTCAATCGAGGAAGAGACATTCGTCATGGTGGAAAGCCCCATGAACAAAGCGAAAATCATGTGCCCCAGAAAGAACCAGAACAGAAACATCACCACGATGATCGCACAGATTGAGGGCAACTGGCGGCGGCCCTGCTGCAGCACCACGCCAAAAATCGACCCGAAATCCAGCGGTTCTCCCTGCTCAAGCCGATGGGATACTTCGTACAGTCCAACCGCCGCAAATGGCCCAAGCAGCGGGAAACCGATCGCGGCCAGAACAAGCCAGTAGGTGGTTCCAGTTTTCAGGGTGACCCATGCCATTGCCCACCCGGCCAACACGTAGAATCCCGCGAACAGAATCCCGAACACCGGCGCCCGACGATAATCGGCCCATGCCTGATGAATAGCCTGCCGCAGCATCGCCGTATCGGCCTGCTGCATTACCGGAACACCAAAGGGTTTTTCCATGTCTGTCTCTCCTCCCCAGCGACCCTATTGCAGGGCCGGTCGTTTTTGGGGCCAGCCGGTTGCATCGTGATAGCTTGCCCCGATGGACAAGAGCTTTGCATCCGCGCCGCGCGGCCCGAAAATCTGCATTCCCATTGGCAGACCGTTCTCTCCAAAACCCACAGGAACCGACAGGCAGGGCAACCCGATCAGGCTGACCGGTGTGACGACCTGCATCCAGCGGTGATAGGTGTCCATCGCCTGCCCGTCTATTTCGGTCGGATACGCAGTTTCGACGGCGAAAGGCCAAACCTGGGCCGTTGGCAGCACCAGCGCATCATACGTCTCAAACAAACGGGCGGCACATCGATACCACTCGGATCGCAGAACGCTGGCGTGATGCACGTCCATCGCACTCAGCGCCAGTCCCCGATCCAGCTCCCATTGTGCGGTATCCTTCAGCACGTCCCGATGCTCCGAAAGTTCCAAAAGCCCAGCCGCAACGCTCCAGGATCGTAGTGTAATCCAGCTGTCCCAGATCTGGCTTGCGTCAAAAGGCGGTTTTGTTTCTTCGACGTCGGCCCCCAAATCCGAAAACACGGTCAGCGCAGACCGGCACAGATCGACGATCCCGGTTTCGAACGGAAAGGCACCGCCCCAGTCACCCAGCCAGCCAACACGCAAACCCGTGAGATCAGCCGGCTGCACAGATGACACAGCGCCATCAACATACAATGGCTGACGTGCATCCGGACCTGCCATGACGTCCAGCAAAATACCCATATCTTGCGGGCTGCGGGCCATGGGGCCCAATGTCGAAAGCTGATGCAGAAAACCGTCTCCGATCGGTTCACTCGGAACCCGGCCCCAGCTTGGCCGGAACCCGTATACATTGTTCCAGGCCGCCGGGTTGCGAAGGCTGCCCATCATGTCCGAGCCATCCGCCAAGGCCACCATGCCCGTTGCCAGCGCCACCGCCGCGCCACCGGACGAACCGCCGCAGGTTCGGGCGGGGTCGTACGGGTTGCGCGTGGCGCCATACACCGGATTGAACGTATGCGATCCCAGCCCAAACTCGGGTGTATTTGTTTTGCCGATCAGAATGGCACCGGCAGTCCGCAATCTTTCTGCGATCAGATCGTCCCGCTCGGGCACGTTGTTTCGGTAAATCGGCGATCCATGAGACGACACAATCCCGGCCACATTGACCAGATCTTTGACCGCCATGGGCAGTCCATGCAGTGGGCCGCCCCGGGGACCGGCATCCAGCGCCTCAGCCTCGGACATCAACTCATCCTCATCGCGTAGGGCGACGATGGCATTGACCTCTCCATTAACGCTGGCAATCCGATGCAAGGTTTCGCGCATTAGCTCAGCAGCCGTCAATTGCCCCGAGGACAGCGCAGACAGCAATGCAACGGCGGAAGATTGGCTCAGATCCATGGGAGTTCATCAGCTCAGATACAACGTGGTCGCCACCAGCCTAGCCGGGGCAACCTGCCAATTAAACCCACTGTTTACATGTATCTTTTCGGGACCCCCAGGCACCCCGGCGGATCCGCTTCATCTGGCCAAAAATATCCCGGGGGAGTCGCGTCCCGCCGAGACGGGGGCAGAGCCCCCTTGTGATCAGCCGTCGCCCTGCGCTTCGGACCGGCTTTTGCCGGCAACGTTCTGGGCCAGCGTGGCTGCCATAAACCCATCCAGATCACCGTCCAGAACCCCTTTGGTGTCCGAGGTTTCGTGATTGGTCCGCAGGTCCTTGACCATCTGATAAGGCTGCAACACGTAAGACCGGATCTGATTGCCCCACCCGGCATCGCCCTTGGCTTCGTGCGCCGCGTTGATATCGGCGTTGCGACGGTCCAGTTCCTGCTGGTACAGGCGCGATTTCAGCGCCTTCATGGCGATGTCACGGTTCTGGTGCTGCGACTTCTCGGACGAGGTCACAACGATGCCCGTGGGGATGTGCGTGATCCGAACCGCCGAGTCCGTGGTGTTCACGTGCTGACCACCGGCACCCGAAGAGCGGTAAGTATCGATGCGGATGTCCGACGGGTTCACCTCGATCTCGATATTGTCGTCAACCACCGGATAGACCCAGACCGAGCTGAACGACGTGTGCCGCTTGGCCGCCGAGTCATAGGGCGAGATGCGCACAAGCCGGTGCACCCCGCTTTCCGACTTCAGCCAACCATAGGCGTTGTGGCCTGAAATCTTGTAGGCGGCAGACTTGATCCCCGCCTCTTCACCCGCGGTCTCGGACTGCAATTCGACCGTATAGCCCTTTTTCTCGGCCCAGCGCACATACATCCGCGCCAGCATCGAGGCCCAGTCACAACTTTCGGTGCCCCCCGCGCCCGAGTTGATCTCAAGGAACGTGTCATTGCCGTCTGCCTCGCCATCCAGCAGGGCCTCAAGCTCTTTCTTGGCGGCCTTGGCCTTCAGTTTCCTGATAGCGTCCTCGGCGTCGGCAACGACTTCTTCGTCCTCTTCCATCTCGCCCAGTTCGATCAGTTCGACATTGTCACTCAGGTCGGTCTTGATCGACTCGTAGGTTTCGATGGCATCGACCAGCATCTGGCGTTCGCGCATCAGCTTCTGAGCGTTCTCCGGGTTGTCCCACAGGTTCGGGTCTTCGACGCGTGCGTTGAATTCCTCAAGCCGGTGCGGCGCCGTTTCGTAATCCATGCGCTTCGCCAGCAGCTCCAGCGACTTTTCTATTTCCGCCACAATATTCTGGGTTTCGGCGCGCATGGTTTTGTCCCAACTTGCTCAATCAGGCCTGCGTGATAGCAAGAGGCGAGAGCCACCACAAGACAAGTGAGATGCGAATGAAGGATGCGTCGGGCGAGTTTTTGACAGTTGGGACCTGACACGCATCGTGTTGCTTGCGGACACGGGGCTGGCCCAAGATCTGTTAAGCAGTCAGCACACGCACGACCCGCTTCACGGCGATCTGCATACCGACAACGTGCTACTATCGGATCCCGGTCCTCGGGTTATAGATGCCAAGGGATATCTGGGGGATGCTACTTTCGAACTGGCAAACGCTATGCGACATCCGAAAGGCATGCCGGAACTTGTACGCGAGCCTTCGCATATTACCCGCTGCCTGTCGCTCTATTCGGACGCACTGGACGTGCCGGCCAAACGGTTTGCCAAATGGGCTGCTGCCAAATGTGCGCTATCGATCTGCTGGCGGTCTTGTGAACAGATTACTGATGACAGCGAACCGATCTTTTGAACCTATTCGTACAAGTTGCGGACTAGTACAGTCCGCCCCCCTGCAGATCACCCTGGCTTGCGTTGGGTCCGACCGTAACTGTGCTTCCGGTGGAAGTTGTCACCTGCCGACCCGATCCGCTTACTTCTTCGAACAGTGGCAAATCGGATCCCATGGCAAAGCCGCCATCGAAAATCCGGTCTATGAAGCCATCGACACCGTCGCGGAAATACTCGGCAACTACATATTCCCCGACCGCGTCCTCCGGCAAGCGCGCCCCGCTGAAACGGTCAATCTTGATGAAGTGCCCGCCTGGCGGAACTTCGAACGGACCGCCGCCATATTTCTCGACCGCCTTTTCCATGAAACTTTGGAATACCGGCCCGCACATCGTACCGCCATAGGCGCCACTGCCCATCGGACGAGGCCGGTCGTAGCCAATATAGCAGCCGGCCACGATGTTCGAGGTGAAGCCGATAAACCAGGCGTCCTTGGATTCGTTGGTGGTGCCGGTCTTGCCGGCAGTCGGCACCGGCAGGTTGACAACACGTGACGCAGTGCCGCGATCAACCACGCCTTTCATCATAGACGTCAATTGATAGGCGGTGATGGCATCCATAACCTGTTCGCGATCGGTCACGATCTGCGGCGACTCATCCGGTTCCAGCCAGGTTGAGTTGCAGTCCAGACACTGGCGGTCATCATGCCGGTAGATCGTCTTTCCGAACCGGTCCTGAATACGGTCGACCAGAGTGGGTTCGACCCGCTCGCCGCCGTTGGCGAACATCGCATAGGCGGCGACCATCTTGTACAGCGTCGTTTCTTCCGATCCCAGCGAGTTCGCAAGGAACGCGCCCATTCGGTCATAAACACCAAACCGTTCGGCATATCCCGCAACCACCGGCATCGTCACCTCCTGGGCCAGACGGATGGTCATGAGGTTCCGCGACTGTTCGATCCCGGTACGCAGCGGTGTCGGCCCGTAGAATTTGTTCGACGAGTTCTTGGGCCGCCAGAGACCTTGCGGCGTGTTCACCTCGATCGGGGCGTCCACAACGATCGTGGCGGGACTGTAACCACTGTCCAGCGCGGCGGCATAGACGAAAGGCTTAAAGCTGGATCCCGGCTGACGCTGAGCCTGCGTGGCACGGTTAAACACCGAATCCTGATACGAGAACCCGCCCTGCATCGCCAGAACACGGCCCGAGTTCACATCCATCGCGACGAAGCCGCCCTGCACCTCAGGCACTTGGCGGGCAGACCACTGCCCTTCTTCCCCGGCCATCACCAGAATGACATCGCCGCGCTTGAAATTGTCCTTGAAGCTGCCCTGCATCCATTTGATGTCTTCGCGTGGAATGGTTCCGTCTGCCGGACCGTTTTCGATACCCACGGTCAGCGACTGATCGGCCACGTTCATCACAACAGCCGGATACCATTGGGTCGGCAATTCGACATCGCGCGGAATTTCCATGATGGCCAGCGCCTCGCGCCACTGGGCTTCCTCCGCCAGTTTTTCTTCCGGGATCACCTCACCCGTACCGCGCCATTTCCCGCGCGAGCGGTCGTATTTCTGCAGGGCCGTGCGCAGGGCCTTGGCAGCTTCGACCTGCATTTCCTCGTCCACCGATGCACGCACCGTGAAGCCGCCGGTAAAGAACTCACCCTCACCGAAATCCTCGCTCAGCTGGCGGCGGATTTCGTCGGTGAAATAGTCACGGGGCGGCAATGCGGTGCGGAAGCTTTCAAAGTCACCGTTCTGTACCGAGCGCAAAGGCATGTTGACCTCGGCCTCATAGGTGGCCCGATCAATGTAGCCGTTCTGGTTCATTTCCCGCAGCACGTAGTCGCGACGCGCCAGCAACCGTTCCTTTTGCAAAACCGGATGGTAGTTTGACGGCGCCTTCGGCATGGCCGCCAGCATGGCGGCCTCATGCGGGGCCAGCTCCTGCAGCGTCTTGTTGAAATACGTCTGTGCAGCCGCCGTCACACCGTAAGAGTTCTGGCCCAAAAAGATCTCGTTCATGTAAAGTTCGAGGATCTGTTCCTTGTCCAGAGTGTCTTCCAGCCGGGTCGCAAGGATGATTTCCTTGATCTTGCGTTCGGCCTGCCGGTCGCCGGACAACAGAAAGTTCTTCATGACCTGCTGCGTGATGGTCGACGCGCCGCGCACGTTTTCACCTTTGGATTTCACCGCTTCGACACCCGCAGCAATTATCCCGCGCGGGTCATAGCCCTGATGGGTGTAGAAATTCTTGTCTTCCGCCGAAATAAAGGCCTGCTTCACCAGATCCGGGATTTCCTCGGACGGCGTGAACAGGCGGCGCTCCTGGGCGAATTCGTCGATCAGTTGCCCTTTACCGGAATAAATCCTGCTGATCGTGGGCGGCTTGTACTGCGCCAGTGATTCATGACTGGGCAGGTCGCGCCCATACATCCAGAAGACCGCACCGATGACCAGTGCCGCCATGAAGATACCCAGGGTCACGAGGCTGAAGATCGCCCCGAAAAACGAAAGAATGAACCGGATCACTGTACTGCCTTTTACTCGCGGTGCGGCCTATATAGTGTCGGCCCCACGCCAGGTCAAAACACCATGGCGTATTCTAGCCTGTTTGCGACGCGGGGTCACTGGCCAATCAATGAGCGTCTGATCACATCCTGCTGTCGCCAGTTTTCCAGACCGTTGTAAATCCCACGCGCCATTTGCGCGCGCCATTCGGAATTTTGCAGGTTTTTCAGGTCTCTGGGGCTGGAAAGAAAACCCAGTTCGACCAGTACCGAGGGAATGTCCGCCGCCTTGAGAACCGAAAACGACGCCGTACGGACGGGCCGCCGGTTCATCGGACCACCTTGCTGCGCCATGCCATTGGCCAAAGCCCGCGCCAATGCGTTGGTGCGCGGTCTGGTTTCCTGACGGGCCATGTCCAGCAAAACATCCGCAACCTGATCGTCGGCCCCGTTCAGATCCACCCCCGAGAGCAGGTCGCCCCGGTCGTGACGTTCCGCAAGTTTCTGGCTGGCAACATCTGATGCGTCAGTTGACAGGGTATACACGGCCGCACCATGCGCCTGCCCGTCCGACAGGGAATCCGCGTGCAGCGAGATGAACACATCGGCACCGGCCCGATGCGCCAGCGCAATTCGCCGCTCCAGCGAAACAAACTGGTCCTCGACGCGGGTCAGAACCACTTCATACCCACCTGAACGCAGCAATAGTTCTTTCAGTTCGCGCGCAAAGGTCAGCATCAGGGTTTTTTCATCGGTCCCGCCAACCTCGGCCCCCGGGTCGATGCCGCCATGTCCAGGGTCCAGCATGACGCGAATGGGTCCGTCGGGATCACGCGGCGCCGCCGGAAGTGGGGCGGTCGCTTCCGGCAAATCCCAACCGGGAACCTGAGGAGCACCGGCGCTGGCATTGAATACGTCGAACTCGACCCCCTTGAGCATAAGGGACAACACCGCAGTGCCTGTTATCTGATCCAGCTTCAACTGCGCCGTATCGACACCCATCGGCGCACCAAGTTCCAGAACCAGACGGGACCAGCCGGGGACGTAAGTGCCGAACTGCACCCCACTGATCCGTTCGGATTGCAGGAATTCACTGCTGATCAGACCGGTCCAGTCGACCTCGCGGAAGTCAAGAACCATGCGATACGGATCCCGCAAAGTGAAAACGCGGTAAGGTACGCCCTGGCTCAGCCCGATATCCACCTTCACGCCGGTTCGGCCGACATCCGTGATACGGCTTTGGTCCGGCTGCACGCGCGCAAGGGCGCTGAAATCCTGCGCTGCGACAGCGCCCGTCAGCGCCCAGATCAGCGCGAAGGCATAGAAAAGTCTGCTCATGGCCTCAAGTTTTCCCGAGATCGTGTTGAGCAGACCCTACTGTACCAGCGCCGGTTTGTGAACGGGTTACACTGCCTGCGGGATGGCCCCTCGTGCCGCCATGAAGCTGCGCAGCCGCTGCAACCCTTCCTGTATGTCCGCCGTCGAGCGGGCATAGGAAAATCGAAGGGTCTTGTGGCCGCGTTCGGGATCGAAATCCAGCCCCGGCGTCACCGCCACACCGGCTTGTTCCAAAATCTCAGCCGCAAAGGCGCGGCTGTCCTGCGTCAGGTCCGATACATCGGCATAAACGTAGAAAGCGCCGTCCGGCGGTGCGATATTGGTAAATCCGGCTTTGGGCAGCCCGTCCAGCATGAGGGTTCGGTTTTGCCGGTAGACGTCCAGATTGGCTTGCAATTCGTCCTCGCAATCCATCGCGGCCAGCGCCGCGACCTGGCTGGCGTGTGGGGCGCAGATAAACATGTTCTGAGAGATCCGCTCGACCACGCGCACCTGGTCCTCGGGCACCACCATCCATCCGACGCGCCAGCCGGTCATCGAGAAATACTTGGAGAACGAGTTGATGACGTAGCATTCGTCCGTCAGTTCCAGCGCGGTGACGGCTTTGGCCTCGTATTCCAGGCCGTGGTAGATTTCGTCGCTGATGAATGACGCGTTCTGTCCGTGGGCCGCATCGATCAGCGCAGCCATAGCCGGTCGATCCAGCATGGTGCCGGTCGGGTTTGCCGGGGACGCCACCATCAAACCTTGCAGATCAAGCCCCGCGAAATCCGCCGGGACGGGTTGCAGGCGGTTTTCCGGCGCGGTCGGCAGATCGACCGGAACCAGCCCAAGCGCCCTGAGGATCTGCCGGTAAGAGGGATAGCCCGGCGCGCCGATACCGACCCGATCGCCGCTGTCGAAAAGCGCGGTGAACGCCAGCAGAAACCCACCGGAAGATCCGGGCGTAATCACCACCCGGTCAGGGTTCAGATCGACATTGTACCACTCGCCATACATTTGTGCGATCCGTTGCCGCAGCGCCGGCAGGCCCAGCGAAACGGTATAGCCCAGCGGCGACTGACCCATGGCCGACGCCAAAGCCTCGACTGCGCCTTTGGGGGCACCGGTTCCGGGCTGCCCGACTTCCATGTGGATGATATGGCGTCCTGCTTCTTCGGCGCGGCGCGCGGCTTCCATCACATCCATCACGATGAAGGGATCGACCCCGGATCGGGTTGAGTTTCTCATGGCCATCTCCCATGTTGCGGCCATGGCTTTTGAACGCGTATCCAGGCTGGCGTCAATCCCGGCCATGTTGCTGATTGCGGTGACATGGATAACCGGCGCTGTTCCCGCCAAGGCACAGGGCCTGATCCGCGATCCTGACATCGAACACGGATTGCGGGAACTGGCTTTTCCGGTGCTGCGGGCTGCTGGACTGAACACGAACAGGGTGCGGATTCTGGTCGTCCACGACAAGACGTTCAACGCCTTCGTCATCGATTACAACGCCATCTACGTGAACTACGGGCTGATCCTGACTGTCGACAGCCCCGAGATGCTGCAGGCTGTCATCGCGCATGAGGCCGCACATATCGCAAATGGCCATCTGGCCAGACGTGTGGAAAACCTGCGCGCCGCAAAGCGCAATGCTTCTCTGGGAACCGCTTTGGCGCTGATTGTCGCCGCGGCGGGCGGTGGCGAAGCAGCCGGCGGCATCGCTGCCGGGACATCCGGATCAGCCCTGCGCAGCTTTCTGGGGCATACACGCGCCGAAGAGGCATCGGCAGATCGCAGTGCGGCAGGTTATCTGCGATGGGCGGGCATTTCACCAAAAGGCATGGTGGCCCTGCATCGCAAGTTTGCAGGCCAGGAACTGCTGAGCGAGGCAAATCAGGATCCCTATACACGGTCGCACCCCACCAGCCGGGAACGCCTGCGCGCGGCCGAGGCGTTTCTTGACGAGTTCGGAGACAACTCGACCCACAACGCCAATGCCGACTACTGGTTTGCCCGGGTCAAGGGCAAGCTGTCTGCGTTTCTGCGAACGCCTGCCTGGACAATGCGACGCGCGCGCGAGGAAAGCGCGGAGGATATTCGCCTGATGCGCCAGGCAGCAGCGCACCACCAGAACCGAGATCTTGCGGCCGCCCGCGCGGCGATTGACGGGGCACTGGCCATTCGCCCGGACGATCCGTACTACTACGAACTCAAGGGGCAGATATTGCTGGAAAACAGGCAGATGGATCAGGCTGTTGCCGCCTACGGCCGTGCTGTTGAAATGGCCCCGAACGACTCGCTTATCCTCGCCGGGTACGGGCGTGCGCTGCTGGCGCAAGGGCAAACCGAGAACGCCCTGCAAGCGCTTGAAAAAGCCCGCGCGCGCGATTATCGAAACGGTCGGCTGATGCAGGATCTGGGGGTTGCCTATTCTCAGGTCGGCAACAACGGAATGGCCGCGGTTGTGACAGCGGAACGATACGCCCTGCAAGGTCGCATGGCCGATGCAGGCATCCACGCAAAACGGGCCATAAGGCAATTGCCCGAAGGGTCTCCGGGGTGGCAAAGGGCGCAGGATGTGCTGATAGCCTCGGAACAGGTAGAAAAGAAAAGGAAACGCAGATGATCCTCAGACATGCAGCCACGGCCCTTGTTGGGCTTTCCCTGATCACCGGACCGGTGCAGGCGCTGGACCTGAACGACATGAGCGACGCCGAAAAGGCCGAGTTCGGTACACAGGTTCGCGAATACCTGCTGCAAAACCCCGAGGTGATCCTCGAGGCGATCAACATTCTGGAGCAGCGCAACGCCGCCGCCGAGGCCGTGGCTGACCAGGAACTGGTCGCAGCCAATGCCGAGGACCTGTTCAATGACGGCTATAGCTGGGTGGGCGGAAACCCCGATGGCGACATCACTCTGGTCGAGTTCATGGACTATCGCTGCGGATATTGCCGCCGTGCGGTTCCCGAAGTGGATGCTCTGCTGGCGGAAGACGGGAACATCCGGCTGATCATCAAGGAGTTCCCAATCCTTGGCGAAGCTTCGATGATATCGTCGCGCTTTGCCGTGGCGACCAAACATGTCGCAGGTTCAGATGCCTACAAGCAGGTGCACGATGCACTGCTTGAATTCACAGGCGAACCCAACGAAGTCACGCTGCGTCGTCTCTCGGATGGTCTGGGTCTTGAAACCGACGACATCATCGCCGCCATGGACAGTGACGCGGTTTCCAAAGAGATCGCCCAAACCCGAGAACTGGCGCAACGCATGCGGATTTCCGGCACCCCGTCGTTCGTGCTGGGTACTGAACTTCTGCGCGGCTACCTGCCTGCCGACCAGATGCAACAGATTGCGGACGGTGTTCGGGCCGAACAAGGATAACGATTCCGGGATCACCCTTTGATGTTCCTTGAAAAATAGGCCGCTTCGCACGCCAGACCTTTGCGGTAAATGGTGCATGTGAGAACCTTGAAGGCTCGAAGCGCAATTGCTGCTTCGAGCCCGAAACTGACGGTCATTCTTGACCGCAGGCACCCTTTTTCGCCAGTCTCGAACGAATGATATTTGTTTGGAGCGTCGTCATGAAGCGGTTTTCGCGAACATTCCTACTGTTGCTATCTCTTCTAATGGGCACTGTCGTCTCGGCTCAGGACAAGCCCAATATTGTCTTTATATTTCTCGATAACTTTGGATGGGGTGAGCCAGGGTTCAACGGCGGCGGGATAATTCGTGGCACCGCCACCCCGGAAATGGACGCTCTGGCCGCTGAGGGCTTTAGGCTTACGAACTTCAACGTGGAAAGTCAGTGCACTCCTTCCCGTGCAGCGACTATGACCGGTCGTTACGGCATTCGGAGTGGCAACCATACAGTCCCACTTGGAGGTGGCGTTTACGGTCTGACCCAGTGGGAAATCACAATGGCCGAGATGCTTAAGGAAGCAGGGTATAACACGGCCATGTACGGCAAGTGGCACCTAGGCTGGACCGAAGGCCGCTTTCCGACGAGCCAAGGCTTCGACGAGTTTTATGGTGTTGAAACCACGGACGTCACGGTCTGGCGTTCGCTTGCGGGCTTTGCCGATGCCAACATGGAAGAGCCTGTTGTCATGCAGGGAATTGCGGGCGAACCGGCAACCGTTGCGCGGGCCTATGACTTGGACTATCGCGGCGAGATAGATGGCGACCTGACAATCAAGGCCAACGATTTCATCAAAGCCAAGAGTGTGGAAGATGCACCCTTCTTCATCTATCTTGCTTACACGCAGACCCATTATCCAAACATCGTGTCCAAAGAATTTGAAGGGACCACTGGAAACGGTGTCTGGGCCGACATTCTACTTCAAACAGATACCTATATAGGGCGCATCGTTGATGCGATCGAGGCGGCAGGTGTTTCCGACGACACCGTGGTGATATTTACTGCTGACAACGGCCCTGAAGCTCTTCCGGTTGGAAACGCCAATGTCTCGCCGGTTCCTGCGGTACATGGTACTGCGGGGCCTTGGCGGGGCACTCTGTTCACCAGCCTCGAGGGAAGCATGCGCGTGCCCTTCGCAATCAAGTGGCCGGGGAAGATTCCCGCTGGTTCAGAAAGCAATGACGTTGTCCACTCGATGGACCTTTATCCAACACTGGCGGCATTCTCAGGCGGCAAAGTACCAGAGGACCGGGCATTTGATGGCATCGACCAGTCCGAGTTCTTTCTGGGCATCCAGCCGAGATCGAACCGAGAAGGCGTGATCGTTTACATGGGCGAACAGATATTCGGTGTAAAATGGAAGGACTGGAAAGTTCTGTTCAAAGAGAACACTACGGCTTTTGGAGCGACGGAGTCCTTCGACACACCAAGGGTCTACAACCTTCTGAATGATCCGCATGAACGCGAAAGCGTGCTCTTCCCGCACACTTGGGCAGTCGAAAAGGCGTTGCCACAGCTACAGGAACACCTTGCTACATTCGAGGAATTTCCTCCGATCCCCCCAGGAACGCCGGACCCCTACGAACCAACCAAAGACTGAATGGCGGCCTTGTACGCATAGCTGACATCCGTCGCAGACAGCGGCCGAAGATATCTTCGGGCGCTGCTTTTTCCGCATGGCGTCGCGCCTACAATGCGTTCGGCCCGACGCTGCATCATCAATCGCAAAGGCATGGCTCCGCGCGGCCTTATTTACTTTTCCCCGGTCTTTTCGAAGTTTGCAAAGCCTTCGGCGAAGTCGGGGTGCCATCGGGACAAGGGCGGACGGTTCTGGGTGATATCCTCGACATTCCACGCGATCCGGCGCGCGTCGCGGGTTTGGTCCACGTCATTGTCCGGGCAAAGGATGTAGAAATCCCCGTCCGCCATACGATGGATGAAATGATCTATTGTTTGCTCGCTTGTCCAGGCCCCGGCAGGCTTTTCCGGCAGAAAGGCGGCGATCATCCCGGTGTAGGTAAAGCCCGGAACGAACAGATGTACCGATATCGGTGCGCCCGCCTCGCGCAACTCATGCGCCAACTGCTCGCTCAGCACTTTCACGGCGGCCTTGCTCACATTGTAGCCGGGATTGCCGGGCGGAGTCGTGATACCCTGCTTTGATCCGGTATTGATCACGACTGCCGGCCGGTCCGCCTCGATCATGCGGGGCAGAAAGGCCTGAACGCCGCGCAACACGCCCAGAAAGTTGATTTCCAGCAGTTTCAGCCAGTTCTCCATCTCCGACCACGCTTTGGTCGGCAGACCGACCCCGGCATTGTTCATGAGAACTGCAACCGGACCGGTTGCAAAGGCCTTTTCGGCCAGTGCGTCGATGTCTTCCTGTTTGGAGACATCGGTGGCAACACCAATGACCTGCGCACCTTCAGCAGTGCTGGCACTGACCTCTGCCACGGCCTCGTTCAGCTTGTCCCCCGGCAAATCCGCCAGAATGACGCTAAGCCCGCTTTGCGCAAACCTAAGGGCAGCAACGCGCCCTACACCGCTGGCCGCCCCAGTGACAACGGCGACACCGCCTTGTTCAATTGCCTTTTCATACATCGCTGACCTCTGGTTTACTCGGCAGCCTCCAGCGCGGCATCCAACTCAGCCGCCTTCTTCTCGACCTGTTCAACAATATGGTCGATCATCTGATCGTTCGACATCTTATGGCTGGCCTTGCCGGCCAGATAAACCATGCCCGAGCCTGCCCCGCCGCCGGTAAAGCCGACATCTGTCATCAGCGCCTCACCGGGGCCGTTCACGACACAGCCGATGATGGAAAGGCTCATCGGGGTCTTGATGTGTTCAAGACGCTGTTCCAGCGCTTCGACTGTCTTGATCACGTCGAACCCCTGCCGCGCGCAGGAGGGGCACGAGATGATGTTCACCCCACGATGGCGCAGGCCCAGCGATTTTAGGATTTCGTATCCTACCTTCACCTCTTCGACCGGGTCAGCCGACAGGCTGACACGGATCGTGTCACCAATGCCCATCCACAACAGGTTGCCCAGACCGATTGCGGACTTGATTGTACCTGAGACAAGTCCGCCAGCTTCGGTGATCCCTAGATGGATCGGGGCGTCCGTTGCTTCGGCAATGCCCTGATAGGCCGCTGCGGACAGGAACACGTCGCTGGCCTTTACGCTGATCTTGAAATCGTGGAAATCATTGTCCTGCAGGATGCGGATATGCTCCAGCCCGCTTTCGACCATCGCCTCGGGGCACGGCTCGCCGTATTTTTCAAGCAGGTGCTTTTCCAGGCTACCTGCGTTCACGCCGATCCGGATCGAACAATTGTGGTCGCGCGCGGCCTTGATTACTTCTTTCACCCGTTTCTCGTCGCCGATATTGCCGGGGTTGATCCGCAGGCAGGCAGCGCCGGCTTCGGCGGCTTCGATGCCGCGGCGGTAATGAAAGTGGATATCGGCCACAATCGGTACTGGGCTTTCGCGCACGATCTCTTTCAGTGCTTTCGATGACGCCTCGTCCGGGACCGACACCCGCACGATGTCCGCGCCGGCCTCGGCTGCGGCTTGCACCTGTGCCACAGTGGCCGCCACATCCGTTGTCAAGGTGTTCGTCATCGTCTGAACCGCGATCGGTGCATCACCACCTATGGCGACATCTCCGACCATGATCTGACGGGATTTGCGGCGGTAGATGTTACGCCACGGACGAACGTGATTGAGCGACATGAGGACGGGTCCAGAACAGCCAGAGTTGCGACTTTAGATAGTCTGGCAACAGCACTATCGCAATGGCAAGATCACTCGGACGGAGTTTCCGCCGCCTGTGTCTGCAACTCGGCTACCAGTTGTTTGAGCGCACTGTTCTGTTCTGCCTCAAGGTCGGCAACCTGGAACCGCTCTGCCACCGCGTCTTTCGACAGCACGACACCCTTGGTGACTGTACCGGGTGCCCCAACAGGCCCGAAGTGTTCACCGTTCATCGAGAAGTAAACCGCGCCCGATGCCCCTGCCCGCAATTGAGGCGGTTCTTCGGTCAGCGGCACTTCGAATGTACTGCCTTTTTCGACCGTGCCCAGCGTCCCTTCGAACAGAATGCTGCCATCCGCCGCCGTGATCCGCATCCAGGATGGGTTCACAGCTACGATCTTGAGGGTGGTGTCGATCTGTTCGACCACCTGCGGCAGCGCGGGGCGTTCGACAGTGTGAACTTCGGCCAGCTGAATTTCGGGCAGCTCCGGCGGCCGGAAGGCGCCCACTTCCCGCGGATCAAGGGTCGAAATCGGTGCGTCACGCGCGACCAGAACCGGAACGTCCAAAGCCTGCGGGCGATAAAGGCGGTCCAGTGCCTCGGCGCTGGGTGTCTCCAGTGCCGCCACTTCCTGAACATCTTCTTTCGAACGCGCGGCATCCAAGGGATCAAGGTCTGACAGAACAACCGGTGCCTGTTCGACCGGGCTGACCTGAACCTGCTGAATCCTATTCAGAACCGACCAGCCGCCATATCCAATGCCGCAGATGACAGCCACAAGAACCAGTGAAGATCCTATGGCACGCGGCTCGATCTGACTTACGAACGATTCCCTGCCGGGCAGATACGGTGTGTTCGGAGAAATAAACGGGTCACGGCCCATCGGTCCCCGGGATGGCAGATTGCCTGTACCCTTGCGGATGACCGAAGCTTCGGCCGACATGCCGTGCGCAACCTCGAACCCGCTTTCCTGGCAGAACGCGGCGAAGGTATCATCCGGGTTCATACCCAGATAACGCGCGTAAGAACGCACATACCCGGCGATAAAGCCGGGCGTGTCGAAGGCGTCAGGGTCGGCGTTTTCTATCGCGGCGATGTAGTTGGCTTTGATCCGCAACTCGCGCTGAACATCCAGAAGCGACTTGCCCATTGTGGCGCGTTCGCCACGCATCACATCACCCAGCCGAACCTCGTAGTCGTCAAAACCCTTCGGTCTGACGTCGGTATCCTGTTCGGAATCGCGCTGAGATCTGCGCCCAATCATTCCTGCTGCCCCATTCTGCCTTCGCGTGTGTTTCACGCTAACGGCGAATCATCCCCAAAACGATTCGTCCGATGCTTTTGTTGCCGTTAGCTTAACACGCGTCAAACACGTTGCACACTTTGGTGTTAGATTAACCCGCAAGTTCGGCGCGATTTAGCGCACAATGTGACCAAAGTTCGTCCATAGCGTGTACAAGGCGGTCCATTTCGTTCGGACCATGCACTGGAGAAGGGGTAAACCGCAGACGCTCGGTTCCACGGGGTACAGTTGGGAAATTGATTGGCTGCACATAAATGCCGTAATCGTCCAACAGCATATCGCTCAGCTTTTTCGTGTGCACCGGATTTCCGACAATCACCGGAACAATGTGACTGCCGTGATCGATCAATGGCAGACCAAGCCCCTTAAGCCGCAGCTTGAGGATACTTGCCTGCGTCTGATGCTGCTCGCGCAGTTCGGGCGCCCGCTTCAGGTAAGCAACCGACACTGCCGCCCCGGCTGCAACCGCAGGCGGCAGAGAGGTTGTGAAGATGAAGCCCGGCGCATAAGAACGCACGGCATCGCACATTTTTGCGCTGGCGGCGATATACCCACCCATCACACCATAAGCCTTGGCGAGCGTTCCATTGATAATATCGATGCGATGCGCCAGGCGATCACGTTCGGTTACGCCCCCGCCGCGCGGGCCGTACATGCCAACCGCGTGCACTTCGTCGACGTAGGTCAGCGCGCCGAATTCATCGGCCAGATCGCAGATTTCTTCGATGGGGCCAAAATCGCCGTCCATTGAATAAACGGATTCGAACGCAATCAGCTTGGGCGCGGCCGGGTCGTCAGCCTCCAACAGCTCGCGCAGATGTGCGACGTCGTTGTGACGGAAGATCCGCTTGGCCTCGCCGTTGCGGCGCACGCCTTCGATCATCGAGGCATGGTTCAGCGCATCGGAATAGATGATCAGACCGGGGAACAGTTTCGGCAGCGTGCTGAGCGTCGCATCGTTGGCGATATAAGCACTGGTAAACAGCAGCGCGGCTTCCTTGCCGTGCAGGTCAGCCAATTCAGCTTCCAGCCGTTTGTGGTAGACCGTCGTGCCTGAAATGTTGCGTGTTCCGCCCGAGCCTGCTCCGGCGGCATCCACCGCCTCGTGCATGGCGTCCAGAACAACCGGGTGCTGACCCATCCCCAGATAATCGTTGCCGCACCAAACAGTGATGTTTTGCTGCGAGCCATCCGGGCAAGTGCGTACAGCATGTGGAAAATGGCCCTTGCGACGCTCAATGTCGATAAAGGTCCGGTAGCGCCCTTCTTCATGTAGCTTGGCAATCGCTGAATCGAGCTGAGCTGTATAATCCACCGGTCTCTCCTTGCACCCCGATCTGGTCGTCCACAACCGGGTAACTTACTTTATCAACTGGCACCTTTTCAGGCCATAGCGGCCAGGTTCCCTACCCCGTCTGCCTAACCGTGTTGCGGGGCGGGCCACTTTGATTTGCATCAACTATCCCCTATCATAACGGCAGACAAGTAAAGTTACGGCCATCAGACGCGAGGAAACGACGCAGGCCGCCGTGTTTGGCGCTTCGATTTCATCAGTATAGACCAAATTCCCGTCGATACACACTGGACGGCGCGGCCAGCGCTGATAGGCTCCGCGCAAATTCACAACCATTCAGGAGAAAGCAATGTCGCTTGACGCTGTTCTGAGCAGGATCGACGACGATCTGACCACTTCTATCGACCGTCTGATGGAGTTTCTTCGCATCCCTTCGATCTCGACAGACCCGGCCTTCAAGGAAAAGGTCGATCAGGCGGCAGACTGGCTGGTATCCGACCTGCAAAGTATCGGTATCGACGCCGAAAAACGCGTGACACCTGGTCACCCCATGGTTGTCGGTCATGTTGGTGACGACAATGACGCCCCGCATGTTCTTTTCTATGGTCACTATGATGTGCAGCCGGTCGACCCGCTAAACCTCTGGAACCGCGATCCCTTCGACCCGGCGCTGGAAGACACCGAACATGGTCAGGTCATTCGCGGGCGCGGCTCTTCGGACGACAAGGGCCAGTTGATGACCTTTGTCGAAGCTTGCCGCGCCTGGAAAGCGGTTCACGGGAAACTGCCCTGCCGCATAACGTTCTTTTTCGAGGGTGAAGAGGAGTCTGGATCGCCATCGCTGGCGCCGTTCCTTGAGGCCAACAAAAAGGAATTGCAGGCTGACCTGGCCCTGGTTTGCGACACTTCCATGGTATCTCGCGGTGTGCCTTCGATTGCATCGCGGTTGCGCGGAATGCTGAAAGACGAATTCACCGTCGTCGGCCCCCGCATCGATCTGCACTCGGGCCACTATGGCGGCCCGGGCCTGAATCCTTTGCGGGAGTTGTCGAAAATCGTCGCCTCTTTCTATGACGATGAAACTGGACGCGTTTCAGTTGATGGCTTCTATGAGGGCGTCCACGAAGTTCCCGCCGATCAGTTACGCCAATGGGAGGGCTGCGGATTTGACGAAGCCGAATACCTGAACTCGGTCGGGTACACACAGCCGCACGGTGAAAAGGATTATTCCACGCTGGAACAGCAATGGGCGCGCCCCACGCTTGAGGTGAACGGGTTGTGGGGGGGCTACAACGGCGCGGGATCGAAAACCGTTATCCCGTCCGAGGCGCATTGCAAAATCACCTGCCGTCTGGTGGGCGACATGGACCCTGACGCGTTGCGCAACAAAATCCGCAAACATGTCGAAGACCGCCTGTCACCCGATGCCAAAGTTATCTGGGACAGCGATCTGGAGGGATCCCCTGCTTCGGTCATGAACCTTGACCGCCCTGAATTCGAAGCGGCGCGCGGCGCGCTTTCGGATGAATGGGATCGCGAAGCGGTCTTCACCGGCATGGGCGGATCGATCCCTGTGGTTGGCTATTTCAACACGGTTCTAGGATTAGATTCGATGCTGGTCGGGTATGCCAATGACGATGATGCTATTCACTCACCGAATGAAAAATACGACGTGAAAAGCTTTCACAAAGGCATCCGCTCATGGGCCCGTATTCTTGACGCCCTGACCCGCTGAACCGGTTTTAGGCGAGGCTCTGCCTCGCGCTCCGGGATATTTGGGGCCAGATGAACTGGGGATCCTTCATTCATCTGGCTCAAAAATATCCCCGGGGAGTCGCCCATAGGGCGGCGGGGGCAGCGCCCCCTGATGCGCTACATGTGGATTACGCGCCCATAGGCATCGAGAACGCTCTCATGCATCATCTCTGACAGGGTCGGATGCGGGAAGACCGTGTTCATCAAATCTTCTTCCGTGGTCTCCAGTTGACGCCCCACAACATAGCCCTGGATCAGTTCGGTAACTTCCGCGCCGATCATATGAGCCCCCAACAGTTCGCCCGTTTTGGCGTCGAAGACGGTCTTGATCAGACCTTCCGGTTCACCCAAAGCGATGGCTTTACCGTTACCGATGAAGGGGAAGCGGCCGACTTTTACGTCATACCCAAGTTCCTTTGCCTTGGCTTCAGAATAGCCGACAGATGCAACCTGCGGCTGGCAATAGGTGCATCCCGCAATGCTCTCAGGTTTCACCGGGTGTGCGTGCTGACCTGCGATCAAGTCTGCGACCATGACACCTTCGTGACTGGCCTTGTGCGCCAGCCAGGGCGCACCGGCGATATCACCAATCGCATAAAGACCATCGACTCCGGTGCGACAGTATTCGTCCGTCACAACATGGGTTCGGTCAATTTTGACGCCCAGCGCCTCGAGCCCCAGGCCTTCAACATTTCCGACAATGCCCACGGCAGAAATCACGGTATCAAAATCGTGCTTTTCGACCTTGCCCTTGACCTCGATATGGGCCGTGACTTTACCCTTGGCGCGATCCAGTTGCTTGACCATGGCTTTTTCCATGATCTTCATGCCCTGCTTGGTAAATGCCTTCTTCGCCAGACCGCTGATTTCCGCGTCTTCAACCGGCAGAACCCGATCCATGACTTCAACTACGGTCGTGTCGGCACCCAACGTGTTGTAGAAGCTGGCAAATTCGATGCCAATTGCGCCGGAACCAATGACCAGCAACTTTTTCGGCATCCGCGGTGGTTGCAGCGCATGCTTGTATGTCCAGACCAGATCGCCGTCGGCCTCGAGGCCCGGCAGTTCGCGCGCACGGGCACCGGTGGCCAGGACGATATTCTTGGCGGTCAGTTCCTCGGTCCCCTTGTCGGTTTTGACGCTGACTTTCCCTTTGGCAGGGATTGTTGCCTCACCCATCACGACGGTGACTTTGTTTTTCTTCAGAAGATGTCCAATTCCGCCCGACAGTTGGGCTGCAACGCCGCGCGAGCGTTTGACGACCGCGTCGAGGTCATAGCCGACCTTATCCGCGCTCAGGCCGAAATCCTTCGCGCGTTCCATCAGATGGAAAACTTCGGAAGACCGTAGCAGCGCCTTTGTCGGGATACATCCCCAGTTCAGGCAGATGCCCCCCAAATGTTCACGTTCGACAACAGCGGTTTTCAGACCCAGCTGTGCGCCGCGAATGGCAGCGACATATCCGCCGGGACCGGCACCGATTACGATCAGATCAAAAGATTGTGCTGCCATGTGTTCCTCTCGGCGCAGGTCGATTGAAAATTAGTTTACCATTAAACTATTCCCCGCAATGCATCAATATGCCGTCTCCGCGACAAAAGCGACGCAAGGTCATCCAAATCGAAAGACGCGGATTTCTGCCTATACCGACGGAAGAACGGGCGTTAGAACAAAAACGGCGGAGTTCTCCGGCCTTTTCTGATCAAGCTTCAACTGAAAGATGACTCATGGCCAAAACGCTTAAAGATCTTGTACTTGCCCTGCTGAACGCGACTTTGCTTCTGCTGGCGCTGTGCCTGTTTTTGGGATGGAAACTGGCTTCGACCCTTGAGGGGATAACAACCGGGTTTGCTGAAAAGCTGCAGGTCGTGGCCCCCCTGCAGGAACAGGCACAAGGCATCAGGGATGAGATCAAGGGGTTGAGGGATGAACTGACACTGATCCAGGTAAATGGTGACGTTCTGGATAGCGCTGTAAAACTACGCGTGACAACCGCACTGGATCGTTTGCAAGAAACACAGGATCGTCTGCAATCGGTTCAGGAGCGCTTCACTGATCTGTCAGAGTCCCCGGACGAGTTGATCAACAATGCAATCCATACATCTGCCGACGCTATCGCCGACAGAGTCATCGCGATCCGTGAGTGTAAACCTGCGTCCTAGCTTGCGGCCTGCAATTCGCGAACGGTGGACCCGTAGCCACCTTTGCTTACATAAGCAGCCTCATGTTCCGTCATCTGCCGCGACAACGCTTCGTTGCGATAGGGAAAGCGACCGAACTTGCGGATTACTTCGCGATGCGCGCGCGCGTGCAACAGGTTGCCCGGATTGCATTCGCTGAGGTTCTGACAAATCAGGCGTACACACCGTTCCTGATCACACAGATTTTCCGAATGCATCATCGGAAGATAAAAGAACTGCCGGGCGGGTTCATCAATCTTCAAATCCCAGCCTTTGTCGACCGAACATTTCGCAGCCGCCAGCGCTGCACGATCCGTCGAGAATGCCTTTCCAGAGCCCCGGAACATGTTTCGCGGGAACTGGTCCGTCAAAATGATGTAGGCCAAAGCACCGCTGGGATAGGTGAGCCAAAGAGAAAACTTGCCCTCTTTCGCGGCTTCCCAGGTTTTTAAGAACTTGTCCCGGATTTTCGCGTCCAGCGCGTCATCCTGAATATACCATCCTTCGGGGCCAACTTCATCTAACCAAAAACTCAATACTTCTTCAGGCGTAACCATTGCCGTCACTCCGTGCATTGTCCTCCCCAGGGACGTAACGTCATTTAAGGCCGTTTTACAGAAGTGTTACAGTAACATATTGCAACACTTGCGACATAAATCTGTGTCCTAGGCATCAACCCGCTCAGCCTGCTCGGCTTCGGCGGCTTCGATGGCAACCTCCTGCGCCAATTCAAACGCCACAGGCGAAGCCGTCGGGTAAAGGGTCGACATGGTGCCAGTTTCGTCGACCGGTACAGAAGCGCGCTGTGTCATACGGTATAGCGAATAGAAGGCCATCACGAATAACAGTGCGGCAATAAACAGAAAAAAGCCCGGTGGCCCGAAGATCGCATCACCCATCAGCCAACCGGTGATCAGCGGGCCTGCAATTGCTCCAAGCCCGTTGATGAATACAAGACCGCCGGATGCGGCGGGCATGTCATCGTGGTCCAAGAAGTCGTTCGTGTGGGCAATCAGCAGGGAATATAGCGGGTTGGACATTCCGCCGATCAGGAAGGCCGCGCCCAGAAGGATTGGAAACGATACGCCGAAAAGCATGGCCACTGTTGACCCGCAGCCACCCAGCGTTGCGACGACAAGGATCAGCACACGCCGGTCCATACGGTCGGAAAACCAACCCAACGGGTATTGCAGTACCATCGCGCCGATATAAAACGAGGCGACAAAGGTCGAGATTTCGACCAGCGAAAGCCCTGCCCGCGCGCCGTAAACGGCGGCCATGCCGAACTGAGCTGAAAAGACGCCACCCAGCAGGAACATGCCCACGCAGCCCAGGGGTGATATCCCCATTAGCTGAAGCAACGTCATGGGTTTGGCGGTGTCAAATGCCGGGGTCGGTGAAATCGACAGCAAGATGGGCGCAAAGGAGACCGAAACAAGGATCGATGCGATCACGAATGTCTCATAGCCTGCCGGGTCGCCGACCAGCATAAGGGCCTGAGCACTGATGATCCCCGCCATCTGCACAATCATATACAGCGACAGCGCCTGCCCGCGGTTTTCATTGCTGGCCGCGTTGTTCAGCCAGCTTTCAGCGGTCACATAAACACCGGAAAAGCAGAAACCGATTACCACGCGCCCGAGAATCCAGGCGATCGGATCGGTCAGCATCGGGTACATGATCATCACAGCCGAGATGAACGAGGCCAGCGCCGCAAAAACACGTACATGGCCAACTCGCCGGATCATTTCCGGCGCCAGACGGGACCCACCCAGAAACCCAAGGAAGTATGCCGACATAACAAAGGACATCTCGAGGGTCGAGAACCCTTCGATTTCGCCGCGGACACCCAGGATTGTACCCTGCAGGCCGTTGCCGATCATCAGCAACCCCATACCGAGAAGAAGCGCCCATGCGCTGGAAAGAACCTGAAGCATCGGGGCCTCCGAAAATTGCCAATCTATCTGTCCGCACCGCAGTCAGATCAAAAAACACTCTGATCGTGCTTGTCTATGATATTGCCAGCGCCTGATCCAGCGAACGCGCCATTCACGGGATTAAAAGCGACGCGTCTCCGTACGAAAAGAAGCGATACTTCCGGGCGATTGCGTTCGCGTAGACCTTGCGCATCCGATCCTGTCCCATCAGGGCCGAAACCAGCATCAACAAAGTGGATTTCGGCAAGTGGAAGTTGGTCATCAGCGCATCTGTGACGTTAAAACGAAAGCCGGGATAAATGAAGATATCCGTATCCCCTTCCCAGGCTTCGATCTCGCCATTTCGGGCCGCGCTTTCGATCAGACGCAATGCAGTGGTTCCCACAGGAATGACCCGCCCGCCCGCGGCTTTGGTCGTCCGGATATCGGCGGCGGCTTCGGCACTGACCCTGCCCCATTCTGCATGCATCTTGTGGGTTTTGACATCCTCGACCTTGACTGGCAGGAAGGTTCCGGCCCCGACATGCAGAGTGACATGAGTGATCGAAACACCCCGGTCCGCCAGCGCCTGCATCAAGGGTTCATCGAAATGCAACGACGCGGTCGGCGCGGCCACCGCGCCCGAATTTCTGGCCCAGATCGTCTGATAATCGGTCTTGTCTTGATCGTCCGCCGGACGTTTCGCTGCAATGTAAGGGGGCAAAGGCATCGCACCGGCCTGTTCAAGCGCCGCATCGAAATCCTGGCCCGTCAGGTTGAAGCGTAAAAAGGCCTGTCCGTCTGCGACGGTCTCCAGCGTCGCGCTCAGTTGGTCCGAGAAGCGGATTTCCTCACCCGGCTTCACCTTCTTCAACGGTTTGACCAAAGCGGACCATGTGCCATCGGCCTGCGGATCCAGCAAAGTCGCCTGGATCGCGGCCGATACCGGCCCCTGCGCGCTGTCGCGATGGCGGTGTCCGTTCAGGCGTGCGGGGATCACGCGCGTGTCATTCAGCACCAGCCTGTCGCCGGGCTCCAACCAATCGGGCAGATCGAACACATGCCCGTCCGAAATTGAATCCCCCTGCGCCACCAGCAAACGGGCCGAGGAACGCGGGCTGGCGGGCCGCGTGGCAATCAGGTCTTCGGGCAGATGGAAATCAAAATCGCTGAGTTTCATGGCCGCGCCATACAAGGCCGCGATAGATTCGGCCACAGTTGCGTTCAATGATCTTTTGGCGGGGAACCGTAGGTGCGTTTGGGTTCATCCGGCTTGGGCGCCTGGGCATTCGGGCCATCCGACACGGTGGGTGCAGGGGCACGCATCAGGTCCCGCAGAAACAGGGGCGCCAGACCCGACAAAGGATTCACCGAAACCTTGGGATTCGTCAGCGGCCCCTTCAGCGTGTAGTTGAAGCCAAAAACACCTTCACCCTTTCGGGTCAAAACGCTACCGATGGCATTCACCAGATAGATGGGTGAGATCGCCCCGCGCAAATTCAGTCGCTGGGTTACCGTATCAATGCTTCCGTCAAAAGAAAGGCCCATCGACGGCCCAACCGCGCTGCCGCTGAGCACCTTGATCTCTGTCGGCGTGATCCGCATCCGGCTGTCGATTGCCGAAAAGAAAATGCCCTGACCCGCCATCTCGTCTACCAGCCCCACCAGGCTGATGGCGTTCAGAAGCGCCGCCATGGCTGGCGCATCCTTGATCCGCGTATCTACGATCTTCAGGATCACGTCATAATTTCCGGGACCTGCTACCGGCTCAAGTTGCAGGTCAAATCCTCCGCCACGCGCCTGCGTTATCACTCCGGCCGAGCGCAGGACCGCCCCCGCGTCCTGTGATTTCAGGGTGACGGCGCTGCGCCCCGCGCGCGGCGTGACCTGCCCCTGTACAGTTGCCCCGCCATTGACCTGTGCAGTGAAACCACCGTTGACGCCCCCGGTTGTTGCAAACGCGCCTTTGAAACCGGTCAATGCAACGGCTTCCGTGATCTGCAGACGATCCAGCGCGACGTTCAGTCTTGGCCCGGCCCCTGCACCACCACCGCCACTGCTTTGGCCAAAGGTTGCCTTTGCCATGTTCATGACACCGCCCAGCACCCGAATGTCCGGGGCCCCGGCCCCGCGCGCGATCAGTTCGGCAGGCACGGCCAGCCAATCACCCAAATCGAACGAGCTGAAGCTGACCCGGTCGAACGCCCCCCCTTCGCGGAACGAAATCGACGCCTTGCTGCGCAGCCCTGCTGCGTCGATCTGCAACTGATCCACCTTCAACTGATCGCCGAGCGTCGCTTCGACATCCATCGTGCCCGCGCTTCCGTCAGCTTTTCTCCAACCAAGTTCCGGTATCGCCAGACCAACGCCGACAAGATCAGACGTCGCCGTCAACCTTGGCGGCTCTCCTCCACCGATACCCAAATCGAAATCGGCCGTCCCCTGCCCGGTCAGCATCCCGTTTGGCAGGCCGGCCTTGAGTTCATCCATGAGACGGGGTGAGAGTTCAATCTGGCCGCTCAAGGTGCTGCGCTGCGCACCGCCGGTGCCAATCGGCTGGTTCCAGCGCGCCTGTACCGGCACAGCACCGAACAAACCGTAACCTTCAATGGCAATGTCGTTCTGATCACCGGTCAGCGTCAGACGGTCCGCGCTGACGGTGAAGCCGGGCACCAGCCGGTCGCTGAACAGGTTTCCCAGCTCACCGGTGAAATGAAACTCGGTATCCTCAAAATCCAGCCCCTTGTGCATTGGCAAGGCCAGCGTGCCTTCAACCTTCAGGTCGCCATCCGCCAGTTCAACCGGCAGATTTGCCTTGCTCATCAGTTGCAATGGTGGGCGCTCCAGCAGTGACAGGGCCGCCGTTGTGCTGCCGCTTGCCTGAATACGTGCGATGGCCGGAGAGGACTTCTTGATACCTGTATCAGGAATAATGAAGGACGTGCCCGATGCGTCCACGGGCCCACCTACGTCAGGGATCACGACCCCGCTTTGCGCGGTCACGGTGAACCGGTCGCTCAGCAGGCTTGCCTGCCCGTGTGCGTCCTGGACCGGAGGCAACGTTTTTGCAAATCGGACAGTCGTTTCACTGAACCCGAAGTCCAGATAGATATCGGGCTTAACTCCCGGTTTTAGCCGCAAAGCAAAATCCACGTTCGAAAGATTGCCTTGGTAAACGTTCTCGGAGACCCATTTCCTGGGTTTGGGCGCCAGACGCTCGGGCCAATAGTTCAAAAGATCGTCGGACGGCATTTTATCCAGATGAGCATCCAGCCCACCGGCCCAGCCATCGGTCAGACCTTCCAGCCGCCCCGACGCAAGCAAACGGTGGCTGCCATCCTCAATCACCATCTGGCCAAGTCGCAGGCGAAATGGGGCAAGCTTCATCTGGAAATCAAGCTCGGCACGCGACAGTTCGAGCGTCTTGGGAAACAAATTGGCCGGGTTGATCCGGATGGCACTCAGCCTTAGCTGCGATGACAGGCTTTCAAGCACATTATTTTCCAGACCGTGCAAAAACGCCTTGCCGTCGGCATGTACGGACCCCCATGCCGACTCGATTGACACCTCGTTGAAATCCAGCGTCTGGCCTTTGGGATCGTAGGTGAAATAAGTGCGCGCGGCTTCAAACGGGATCGGTTTGATATCCGCTGTAGGCTGCACAGCACCCGCCCCAAGGTTCAGCGTCGCAAACACCGGACCCAAAGCACCTTCGGTATCGAAACTGCCGCGCAACGCGCCAGAGATCGCGGTCTTGAGCACCTGCAACCACGACAGTGCCAGACTTTGTCCGGCAATATCCTCGGAGGGCAGATCAGTAATGGAAATGCCGAAACTGGCCTGCGGCGAACCCAGTGTACTTGTGTAATTTGCCTCGATCGTGCTGGCGTAATCGCGCCCGGTCAGTACCGAAAACCCGGTGGCAAGCCGCATCTCTCCCGCGCTGCGAATGGCCTGAATGTGGCCCCCGTCCAGAACCCAGGACCGGCCCAGGCGCAAATCCTGGTAGCCCAGAGTGATCGCATCCAGTTCCACCGACGTCAGAGCGGACAGGAGCGGCGACAGGAATATCTCGTCGGCTTCCTCGATCAGCTGCGCCAGATCGGGCGCCTCTTGAACCGGCGCGCTGCCGGAGCCGACGGTCAGTGTCAGCGCACCGTCCAGCCCCCGGGTCAGGTCGATCTGGGCACCGCTGAGCATGATACGCTTGGGCCGCACGTTACCGCGCAACAGGGGGCGCATCGCCAGGCTGGCTTGCAAGTCAGAAACCTGTGCGATTTGCTGACCTGCCGCATCGCTGATACTTACGTCGCTCAGCCGCAATCTGGGTCGCCACCCTTCGTGGATAACGAAAGTGACATCCCCAAAGCGGATCTGCAGCCCGCCCAGCGTCCTCTCCAGACGTTCTTCGACCCGGTCGCGCAGCCAGGCGGGCGCATGCATCGTCTGGCCCAGAACCATGAATCCGGTGAAAAGACCCAACAGAACCAACAGCGCGACACCCCGCATCGCCCAAAGGCTGGCGGCGCGGCGACGTGACCGCCGGCGTGGAGGCTGGCTGGCCTCTCCGGTCTGCTGTTCTTCGTTTTCCGTCAAAGCGTTCACTACACCTTTCAACCTGCTCGTGCCGCCCTATAGTCCGCTAAACCGAACTTGACCAATTCAACGGAGTTTCCAATGCCCGATGTTTCAGACATAGCCCCCGATTTCGCCCTGCCACGGGACGGAGGCGGTGAAATTACCTTGTCGGACCTGCGCGGCCAAGCCGTCGTCTTATTCTTTTACCCCCGTGATGATACGCCGGGCTGCACCAAGGAATCCATCGGTTTCTCGGAACAACTTCAGAGCTTTGCGGAAGCTGGCGCTCAAGTTTTCGGCATCTCGAGGGACAGTGTGGCCAAGCACGACAAATTCGTCGCCAAGCATGGACTGACCACACCGCTGTTGTCAGACGAGGGATCAACCACTTGCGAGGACTACGGGGTCTGGGTGGAAAAGAACATGTATGGGCGCAAATCCATGGGGATCGAAAGATCAACCTTTCTGATCGACGCTGATAGTCGGATCGCCCGGGTCTGGCGCAAGGTCAAGGTGCCCGGTCACGTCGACGAGGTGCTGGAGGCTGTACGCGCACTTTAGGTTCGGCCCCCTCGACCCAGGCGACCATACGGTCTATCAACCGCGCGACACCAGGCTACTGCGGAGGATACCCGTGTCCGACACGCTGACGACGATGGCGACCGAAGTTCTGAACACGGCAGATGGGCGGGCCAAGACCGCGCTTTCCAAGCGCCATGCCGCCGCATGGTTTGCTGCCCGCAAGGGTGAAGCGCCGCGGATTGAAATCGGCACCGCCACGCCACCTCTGAACCCGGCACGGCCTGAAAAGCCCGAACTTCGGTCGCCGCGCGACGTACCCAAACGCCGCCCCGGCTCCGAGGCCGGTCGCATCGCGCTGTTACACGCAGTGGCCCATATCGAGCTGAATGCAGTGGACCTCCACTGGGATATCATCGCCCGGTTCGGTCACATCTCCATGCCGATCGGGTTTTATGACGATTGGGTCAAATGCGCCGAAGAGGAGTCGCGCCATTTCGAAATGGTCTGTGATTGCCTTGAACAGATGGGCAGTTTCTATGGCGCCCTGCCCGCCCATGCCGGAATGTGGCGCGCGGCTGAAGATACGGCCGACGATTTGATGGGGCGGCTGGCCGTGGTGCCAATGGTGCTGGAGGCACGTGGTCTGGACGTCACGCCGGGCATGATCGAAATCTTCCGCAAGGCTGGTGCAGATGAAGCCATCGCCGCGCTTGAGGTGATCTATGCCGAAGAGGTCGGCCACGTGGCGTACGGCTCGAAATGGTTTCATTTATATGCCAACCATTTCGTTCCAGAGGAAGCCTATAGCACCTAAGTATCAGTAAATTATTAATAATATTTTCATCAAGTCAGATTACCTCTTCGAAAGACTTGCTTCATCACTTGGGATTACAGAACAAGTATTTTTCGGATGGAACTTTCGAAATGTGCCCACATACACATACGCAGCGCCTACAAAAAACAAAACATCACAATGCCTTACAAGATTGGACGTTCTGGGATCAAAAATGACCGACAGCACTTGATGCCATTTAGTTAGGTACTCGTTGCTGACAAGATTTGACTTACAGCCACGGACGGAGACTCAGATGGTCTCAACTACTTCAGACGTTTTCATTATTGGACTGCCAACGGCAGTATGTTTTGCGACCACTGAGAGGCGCAATACCCAGCCATTTCAGAGTGACTGGCACCTTGGCACGCGCGCTCTCCAAATAGCTGGCGTGTGCCAAGGTGGACGTGTCGCGGTTTGATGCCGCTCCTTTGATAGCATTTATTGCAGCAAAGGAGATGAACTATGGGAACGAAACGAACGGACGAGTTTC